>DATEPG010000297.1:0-6500 GCA_035273265.1 Polyangiaceae bacterium | reverse complement strand
TAAAACCGCCGCCGCCGCCGTTGAAGGCGCCGCCGCCGCCGGTCATGCCGTCATTGCAGGTCCACTGACTCGTTTGCTGGCTGCAGCGGCAGCTGCCCATGCCGGTGTACGGGCAACTGCCCTGAGCGGGCGTGCAAGCATCGCCGACCGTCGGCTTCGTCGCCGGACAGACAATCGTCTCTGCGCACTGCCACTCACGGGCTGCCGCGGTTGCGCCAGCCGTGCCGCCGCCGCCAGCCGTGCCGCCTCCCATCATACCGCCCCCACCAACGCGCGAGCAGGTGCAACGCATACCAGTGTACGAGCAAGAGGCTTGGATACCCGTGAGCGTGCAGGCCGTCGCGTCTGCGGGCGCTGTCGCCGGACAGTCTGGATTGTTCATGCTTCCGGCGGAGCCTTGGTTGCTATTACCACCGGATCCGGAACTAGTTCCAGCAGCAGAGCTCCCGCCTGCGCCCGGTCCAGCGCCCGCATTCCCGGGTGCGCCCGCAGTGGCCGCCTTACCGGCGCTGCCCGGTGAATTAGCTGCTCCGGCGCTGTTGCTCCCGCCACCGGCGCTCGCTCCTGCTCCCGAGCCGTCACCATCACTCGAACCGCCGCAGCCTGCGATCAACGCGAAGCCTCCAACGATCGACAAACTAATTCCGTATCTTAGGGCTTTCATGAGTTCCTCCTCGGGGTCCGACGAGTGGGACCCAAGCGTCAGCAGTTTGACTTAGGAGTACCCAGCGCCCCGCGAGCCAGGCAGCAATTTCAACGTCGCTGCGCAGGCAACGAGCTCAGCGCCAAATCACGCGCTTCGTCGCGCGCGAAGCCCTGCGGGTGCTGCGCCAAATAACGCCTGGCCTCGGCCGCGGCCGCAGTCATGCGGCCCAAGCGTTTTTGAGCCCGGAACAGCTGAACCTCGGCTTCTTCGTAGCTCGGATAGCGAGCCAACAAGCGCGCAAAAAGCTCAGCCGCGCGCACGTCTTCACCGCGATTGCGTGCGTCGATCGCCTCTTGGAACAGACGACTCTGTTCAGCCAAATTGCTGGCCTTGACCTCGGCAACGCTCGCGCGGTGAGGGACGCGCGGCCTCGCATCGTGTGGCAACGCTGCGTCGTCCATGCGCGCCACTGGCGCTGCTGGCAAAACGGGCGACTCCGCGGGAGCTGTCGCTGCGCTCGCTGGCTCGACCTCCGACGACCAATGCTGACCTGCGCCGAGCACCGCGACCTGCACACCGCGCTGCAAGACCCAAACCGAGCCACGCGTGACGCTGACTTCGGTCACCGTGTGCTTGTTGCGCGATGCGACTCCGACCGCGAACACCGTGCCGTGGACTACGACCTCCGCGTTGGGGGTCTCGACCACGACGCTGCGGGTGACGGGCGAATCTTTGTCGACCGAGATCTCGACGCGACCGACCGCGAGCCGGTAGCGCTCCTCCACGGGAGTGGTCCGAGGCACCGTGAGTTTCGTCGCCGGCGCCAGATGGACGGTGCTCTTTTGCGAGCGAATTTCGGCCTGAGCTTCCGGCGCGGTCTCGATTTCACCCAACCTGCGCAAGGAGAATTCGGATCCGCGCGACAGCACGCGGCTTTCGCCTCCCTCGGTGACGACCACTGCGCCCGTCACCTCCGCGACCGTCGAAAACGCCCCGGCCGCATCGACCGAGCGCTGCTGAACACGGGCCGCAATACCGACACCGAGCGCCAGCGAGGCCGCAATTCCCAAGCCCCAAATGAGACGAGTGCGTAGCGCGCGCCGCTTGCGGTCGGCGGTGGCGCGGATCGAACGAGAGAGCGCAGCGACCACTTGCTCACGGCGTTGCTCGACGCGTTCGGGATCCTCGACCGGCACGACTTGGCTGCCCAAGCGCCGCAACATGTCGTCCGGTTGCGACGGAGAACGACGTGTAGTCACGATGGCTCCGACTTGCGGCGCGGGGCCACATGATCGAGACGGCGAAACAGCTCACGACGACCGCGCACGAGCCGCGATTGCGCGGCGGAAACGCTGACTTGTGTCATCAGCGCGATCTCGGCGAGTTCATGGCCCAACACGTCATGTAGGAATACGGCCTCGGCGTGCGTCGACTTCATCTCCGAAAGTTGAATTCTGAGTCGCTCGAGCTCGGCGCGCGCGGACGCTTCGCCCTCCACGTCCACGCCGGCGCGGATGGGCTCGGCCTCGATGCCCGCTTCGCGATCCAGCACCCGGCGCTCACGGCGGCGCGAGCGCAACGCATTGAAGCCGACGTGACTGGCGATGCTCGACGCCCAGGTGCGCAGGCTGCAGGCGCGCGCGTAAGAGCGTCGCGAAAGCGTGACCACGATTTGCTCGAAAGCCGCCTGCACGAGATCGTCGTGGTCGACCTCACGCCGACCGAATACGCGGTACAGCGTGTGATCGACCACGCCCACCAAGCGTTCGTAGATCACCGAGGCCACTTGATGATCGCCGCGCAGCACGGCATCGATCAGCTCCTCGTCGCTCGGCGTGCGCGGCACGGGTAGGCCGGACGCAGACACGCCCGAAGCCGGGCCGCCAACGCTGGTCGATGAAACGACGCGTAGCCTCGGATCGGGACGAAGTCGCGGACTGCTAGACACCTTGGTGAAGATAGTACCTGACACCCGAAACAGCAGGCGGACCGGCTGAAATCGGCAAAAAAGGTGGTATGTTCAGGGGCAATGAGGCGCATGCCCTCCCGTTTTGGCCGCGCAGTTGCGCTCGCGGCGGCCGTTTGCGCGCTAGGCGTAGCCGGGGGCTGTGGTCGAGAAACCTTCGATCTTTTGCCCGACTCGAAGCTTGACAGCGCCGGTCAAAGACCGTCTGCCAGCGCCGGTAGCGATGCGGGTGGCACCAACGGAGGTAGCTCCGCCGCTTCGGGCAAGGCCGGCGGCGGGGCGGGCAAGGCGGATGTCGCTGGCTCCGGCGGACGCTCGACGACCTTTCCTGGTGCTGGTGGGGGCAACTTTCCCTGCCTAGGTGAAGGCGGCTGCGCGGACGAAGAACCATCACCTTGCTCGATCAGTGATCCCTTCTGCACGCCCTGTCGTCCCGACCGGAATGACTGCGCCTTCGGGGACGCCCGCGTGTGTGATCCGGAACTCAAGCGCTGTGTGCAATGTCGAAAGGATCTTCATTGCGATCCGGATGAACGATGCAACACCAACACTTGGCGCTGCGCGAAAGCGTGCGGAGGAAGCAAGGATAGCTGCGGGGATAATCAGCACTTGTCGTGTAGCCCGGAGCTCGGCATGTGTGTCTTTTGCACCAAGCAGCAAGATTGCACGAACGACGGTCTGTTCAACGCACAGTGTTATTTGAATGCCTGCGTCGAGTGCTTCGAGAATGCTCAATGCACCGGCCCATACGAGTATTGCGTCAAAGGGCGCTGCGTTCAGCACTGAGCGACAGCGCTCGCTCAGCGGAGTCGAACGCGCAGGCCGGCACTGCCGAGATAGCGAAAGCTGGTCGAGCTACCAACGAGTTCGCCGCCGACAACGACCGCGGTTTCGCCAGTGAGGCCGGCTGCTTGCACCTCCGCGGTGAGCGCCAAATCCGGGATGATTTGCAGGCGCCCGCCCAACGCACCTTGCAAGCCGAGCGTCCAACGGCTCATCGTCTGTGAGCTGCTGCCGAGGCTCGCGTGCGCGTCGAAGTATTCGGCCAAAACCTGGGCTCGGAACTCCAGGCCGGAGGCCTCCAAGCGTCCGAGCAGCGGCATGCCGGCGCCCAGCGACACATCGAACCAGCGCGTCGTGAGCTCGCTCGAGCCCCCCACACCCGCGGCCGCGCTCCCCCCGACGGTAAAGAACACTGGGATCTGCGACGGGGCCAAGTCCAAGTACAGCGCGCTACCGAGGCGCCAGGACGACTTCGCGTCCAGACCGGGCCCGAAGATCGCGGCGGCGCCGATGAACAGTCGTGTTCCGGGAGAGCGCGCACGGATGGGCCGCTCACGCTCGTCGGAAGTGTCTTCCGCGGCTTGCGACGAGGCCTCCGAGGCGGGTGCCGACGTTGCGGGTGCCGTCGTTGCCGGTGCCGTCGTTGCGGGTGCCGTCGTTGCGGGTGCCGTCGCTGAGGGGGGCGGCGAAGCTGACGATGGCGCTGGCGGTGATGGCGACGACCGAGCTGCTGATGACGACGGGGACGCGACGCGCTCGCTCGTTTCTTGTCCTGGGGTTGGGCTGCTCTCAGCCAGCGTGCCAATCGCAAATCCGACGGCCCGCCAGCGATCCATGCTCTCGTCAGCGGGCAAAAACGCGAAGTCTTTGGTACGCCACGAGTCGTGATCCCCCTGACGCACGCCCACCTCGACGCGCATCTTGTCCTCGGATTGCACGGTAACGATGGCCACCGCCGCGGGCTGCACTTCGCTCGCGTTGCGAGCCAACACGCACTCTGCGTCGCGAGCGGCACGGCTGCACGCGGAGACCAGCACGGCCAGCGCGCCGTCGGACACCTTGGGTGCTGCTATTTCGATGACGATCAGGGCAGCGGCCACGCGTCACTCACCTACTCGAGATCGGCGTCGGGTTCGAGCAGGGAAAGCGCGCCACGCGGCGCCGCTGCTTCGAACACCTGACCACGCCGATCGGAAATCCCGAGCCGCACCAAGCCGTCGGCGCGCAGAAGCGCGAACGGTTGCCCCGGACTGGGCGTATCTCGTCCGGCCGGGATGACCAAAACCAACGTGGGTTCGTGCCTCTCCTCCGGCTTCGCCCGCGCCCTGAGCTCACACTCCGCGGCCACCGCTCCGCTCGGGTCGTGATCGCGAGCGCGTACCAAGAGCGCCTCGTCCGCCTTGCCGCGCGAGACGTCGCGCAGGAGCGCGGCGGCTGAGCTTCGTACGAATTCAGAGCGGTCCCGGCTCAAGGCCTGCCGTTCTTCACCACTCGGGCAACGCTCGCCGGTGAGCCGCAGCGCGCGCAACGAAAGGGCTCGGAGCATGGCTCGACCATCGCTCAGCATCGGACAAGCCCAGCCGGCGATCTGCCCGCGCTCCCGCTGGGCGATGCGCGCCAAAGCCGAGAGCGCGTTGCCAGCAACGCTGGGCGCTTCGTCGCGCAGGGCCTTCTCCAGAGCGGCACGCTCGGCGGCAGTGCCGGCTTCAGCCAATGACCAAGCGGCGTTCGCTCGCACCGCGGCGCTCCGATCGCGGAGCAGCACCAATAGGCGGGCGCGCTGGCTCGGGTGCGCGGCCATTGCCTCCGCGATCTTCGCGCGGTCGGTGACGAACGACGGCGTTCGGGCGAGCGTCGCCAGGTGTTCGATGGCTTGCTCTGCGGGCATGCGCCCGAGCAACTCGATCAGCGCGTCTCGCTCACCGTCATGCGCACGCGCCAGCAGCGACGCCAGGCGGCGGACGACGTCCGGACTGCGCTCGACAGACAGCGTGCCGCCCAGCGCGAGCCAGAGCAGCGGACGATCTTGCTCACTCGCATGCTCGAGGCGATCCAAGAGTGGCAGTGCACGCCCTGCAACCGTCAGCCTTCCCAAGGCCGACGCCGCCGCCAAACGGACGCTGCCCGAATCGTCGTCGAGCGCGCTGCGCAGCGCGGGCCATTGACCGGCCTCGCCCAGAAAGCCGAGCGCCGATAAGGCCCGGCTGCGCAGACTGACGTCATCACCCGGAGCCGCGAACGGGAGCAGGCTGCGGGCAGCTCTGGGGGCCCCGGTTTGCCCGAGCAGGTCCAGCAACTCTGCCAGCTCGCCGCGCTCGCGCCGTGCCTTGCTCAGGGCATGCTCGATCGGCTCGACAGCGCGTCCATCGGGATGATTCGGATCGAGCAGCGCCCTGGCCGCCAAGCGCGCGGCGCGCCTGATCAACACGTCCGGATCGGCAAGATACTCCAGGACCGTGGGCAGCGATTCTGGAGCGCGCAGCTGCGAGAGCGCGAGCAAGGCCGGCGAGGGGCGCAGCGCGCCGCGGCGCAGCGCTTCTTGAATCGCGCCCGCGCTCGCCGGGTCACGGGATTGGCCGAGCGCCAACGCGCAGCCGCCCAAGCGATCGGGATCCGACTCGCTGCTCAGGCAGGCTCTCAGCGGCACGAGCGCAGTCGCTCCCGAGCGCGACAAGGCTTGCATCGCCCAGCCCTGCACGTTGCTCGGCCGGTCGCGACCGAGCTCTGCGATCAGCACCTTACTGGCTTCGACGGTATGGATCTGAGAGAGCGCATCGAGCGCCGCGGCGACGACGACGTCCGACCCATTCGAGAGCAGGGCGCTCACGCTCGCGACCGCGCTCGGCTCGGCGATCCGACCCAACGCAGCCAGTGCTGCCACACGAACCCCGTCGTCCGCGTCGCGCAGAGCAAGCACGAGCGCGGAGTTGGCGCGCGCATTGGCCAACTGCGCGAGTGCTCGCGCCACGGCTTCGCGAACGAGCGGGCGCGAGTCTTGAATCTTGCCGATCAATGGCACGACTGCGCGAGGATCCCCGAGATCACCGAGCGCCAGCGCGACCACACGCCGCACTTCGGGGGTGCCGTCGTCCAGATGGCCGAGCA
>DATEPG010000296.1:0-10954 GCA_035273265.1 Polyangiaceae bacterium | reverse complement strand
GCGCCGCGTGCGAGCGCGGTCGAGTTGAGCGTGCTGGGTTTCGTGTCGTGCGGCGTCAGCACGACCGCTTCGGGTGGCTCGGGGGGGACGAGCGCTTTCGGCGAATCGCCGCGGACGCTTGCCGATTCGACCGGCGGTTCTCGAGGCGCAGCGCTGACCACATGATCTAAAACGGGGACCGCTTCACCCGTTGGCTGGGACACGCGCCAGCCGAGCCAAACGGCAAGCAACGTCAAGAGTACGCCGAACAGCAGGAGCGGAGTGGCACGTCCGTAGCCCTCGCGGCCGCTGGCCCGAAGCGCGGACGCCGGGGCGCTCGAACCGGAGTCGAGGTGGGCGTCGCGGTGAGTCACCTGCGAGGTCCCGGTATCAGGAGGACGTTCTGGATCTCGATCCTCGGCGTCCGCAGCGAGCCAGCCGAGCTCGGCGGTCGAGCCGTCGCTCGGGGAGGAGGGGACGAGCGCGGCAAGCGCGATTGCCAGGGAACGCACCGAGCGAAAGCGCTCTCTGGGAGCTTTTCGCAGACAGCGCCCGACCAACCGATGCACGTCTTCCGGCAGACCGGGAGCCACCTCGGACAGCGGGCGAGGGGGCTCCGAGGCGATGGCTACCAAGGTAGCGTGCGGGGAATTTCGCTCGAAGGGCAGCCGCCCGCTCAGGCACTCGTACAGGACCACGCCCAGCGCCCAGATATCACTCTCGTGGGTGATATCCACGCCCCGCACCTGCTCGGGCGACATGTAGCGGGGAGAGCCGAGCAGGGCTCCGCTCTGGGTCAGATCTCCCGGCGGCGCCGCCAGTGACTTGACGAGCCCGAAGTCGAGCAGTTTCAGGTGCGTCTCGAGATTCGGTCCTTCGACCACGAACAGGTTCGAGGGTTTGAGATCCCGATGTACGAGCCCCTGCGCGTGCGCCTCGTGCAAGGCGGCACACACTTGGCCAACCCAGCGGGCCGCTAGAGGGACCGAAAGCGGACCATGCGCGGCGAGCCACTCCCTGAGCGAGCCCCCGGGAAGCAGTTCCATCACGATGAAGAGTGCGCCCCCGGCGAGGCGACCCACGTCATAGACGCGTACCGTGTACGGGCTCCGGAGTCGCGCCGCGGCCTGCGCCTCGCGCAGCGCGCGCGCATCGTCTTCCGGCCCCCGGCTGACTTTGAGCGCGACCTCGATGCCGAGCGCCAGGTTGAGCGCCGAGTAAACCGTCCCGAATCCACCGGCGCCCAGCCGCGACAAGACGCGGTACTTTCCCGCGAGCTCTTGCCCCAAGAGCGGATCGTCACCGGCGAGGTCTGGAACCATTTCGACCGCTTTCGACCTTAGATCGGACGTCGCTGATTGGGAAACAGCCGAGTAACTCGATGGGATCCGCACTCGGCACGTGAAGCGCGCGGTCTGTCGGCCATTGGGCCGCTCGGAGCCCGCTGACGCGCGCCCGTTACCGCGCTAACCCGAATCATCATGGCGGGCGATCCCAGCGTCAATACGGAGACTGGCCGCAGCTCGTGGCAAGCAGCACTCCGCGACGCCCCCGATGAATGCCTGCACCTCACGCTGCTGTGGTCCAGTCACGCGCCTGAGCGGTCCGGCGAAACCTGTGCGCTGGTCGGGCGGGTGCTGTTCGGGCGCGGCGGCGATTCTCGCACCGGCGACCCTGCGAGGCTCGAACTCGTTCGTCAGCGCCCCGGCTCGAACCAACCGACCGGCACGCTCGACAACCCGAAGCTATCGCGCAGTCAGTGGCTGCTCGAGCCCCGGAGTGACGGGCTATGGGTCGAGAATGTCGGTCGCCGAGCGCTGCAGATCAACGGCGTCGTCGTCCGCCAGGGCCTCGCCCAGGAGGGCGATACACTCGGCGTGGAGGGGGTACTGCTGTGCCTCGTCGAGAGCCGGCCTCGACTATTGCCGCGCCACGCCTACGAGGAGTTCGCTGTGGGCAGGGCCGACGCCGACGGGATCGTGGGTGAGAGCGCTTCGGCGTGGCGGCTCCGGCGCGAAGTCGCGCTGATTTCAGGAGAGAACGTCCATTGCCTGGTGCTCGGCGAATCTGGGGCCGGCAAGGAGCTCGCCGCGCGCAGCCTGCACCGTCGTTCCGCCGCGCCCCAGGCTCCGTTCGTCGCGCGCAACGCCGCCACCATCCCCGAGAGCTTGATGGAGGCAGAGCTGTTCGGCAACGTGGCGAACTACCCGAACGCGAGCACGCCGGCGCGCCAGGGGCTGGTCGGTGCTGCCAACGGCGGCATGTTGTTTCTGGACGAAGTGACCGAGCTCAGCGAAGCCCAGCAAGCAAACCTACTGCGAGTGCTGGACGCCGGAGAGTATCAACGGCTCGGCGAGGATCGCCCGCGGGTCAGCCGCTTTCGCCTGATTGCAGCGACCAATCGCCCGCTCGAGACGTTGAAGCACGATTTTCTCGCCCGCTTTGCCGAGCACATTCACGTTCCTGGACTGTGCGAGCGGCGCGCCGACATCCCGCTGCTGCTGGCAGTGATCCTCGAGCAGCTGGGCGCAGCGGGAACCCGCATCCAGCCGCTGCTTTTGGAGCACCTCGTTCGTCATCGCTACTCGCATCACTTCCGCGAACTCGAGCGGCTCGTTCGCTTGTCGAGGCGGGGCTCTTCATCCGACACGCTCGAGCTCACGCAGGAGGTGCGTGCCGAACTCGACTTCGCGGAGCTGGGGACACCGAGGGAGAGCGAGATCCGGGAGGCGCTCGCCAACACCAAGTCCGCCACGGAGGCCGCCAAACGCTTGGGGCTTCCCAGCCGCTTTGCCCTGTATCGCCTGACGAAGAAACTCGGCATCGACGCAGAGAACCATTGAGCGGAGCGCTGGCCGACTGCGGCGCGCGCGCACCGCACGGGTCGCGCGCGCTACGGCGTCTTGTGCCGACAACAAATCATTGACCTGATTCGGGCAATTGTCGTCGCTGGCCCAGGTTTGCAGCCCGTTTGGTCCGTACAGGCGCATGAACGTGTCGCCGCTGCCGCCCGAGTTCAGAGTGCAAAGGCGGCGGCGGGTAGGGTGACGGCACGTTGACTCGGTCCGCGGGCATGACCGCGCCA
The DNA here is from genome assembly GCA_035273265.1 of Polyangiaceae bacterium. Classification (GTDB taxonomy): domain Bacteria; phylum Myxococcota_A; class Polyangia; order Polyangiales; family Polyangiaceae; genus PMG-095. The sequence goes on along the minus strand of DATEPG010000296.1, from coordinate 7,890 downwards.
ATCGATAGCTGGGACCCGTCTACGAGCGACCAATCCGCACTCTCTCCGATCTCTATCCGGTTGTCCGGCCTCCTGATGCTCGTCGAGGGGCGCACTGCATGCGCCGAGCGCCAATGCCGCAATCGCGATCGCCCCCCCCTTCTCGAACGTGCGCGCTAATATTGAAAGTACATTCCGACGCGTCCCGAGCACGCTGCATTCTGAGCGCAGCCCGCGCGGAGCTCGTAGGCACCAGCGGTTTCGGCCGAGACACTGAAGCCCGCGATGCTGGATAGAGCCGCGTTGCTGGCGCAGTTGTTGTCGCTCTGCGCGACTTCGAGCCCATTCGGGCCGAACAGGCGAAGGAACGTGTCGCCCGTGCCGTTGCCCAAGCCAAAAGTCGCCTGTGGGCAAGTACCGCCGCCGATGACATCGCCCGCCTGGAAGTACAACGAGTGGTTGGCAGTAGCCCGCGTTGCGCTCGCAGTGTTGGTCGTGTTGAATTCGAATGGGAGGAGCAAGCTATCGGTGCCGTACAAAGAGTGGCGCACCACGGCGGTGCCGGAGCAACTGCTGTTGGAGTAGCAGCCGAGACGCACCGTGTAGTCGCCGCCGCCGGGCGGGGCCCGATAGCTGAGACGGGACCCAGCACCGTCGCACGCGTCGTCACTCGCCGCGACCTCGGTCGAGCCGGAAAACAGACGGATGAACGTGTCACCCGTGGCCACGGCGCCGGGCAACCCGCAGCTACCGATGGTGATCGCGCCTGCGGCGTGGATGGTATAATCTTGCGTATTTAGCTGAGCGTTGCTGGTGTTGGTGGCCGCAAATTCCAGCTTACTCACGCCAATGGTCCAAGAAAGAGTGCCAGTGCAAGCCTCGTTCAAGTAGCATCCGAATTTGATCCTGACGTCGTGGTCACTGGGCGCGGTGTAGGTAATTTGTGAGCCGTAGCCGCCACAAGCGTCGTCGTTGTAGGCGAGCTGAGTTGCGGGCGTGGCGCCGCTCGGGTCATCGTACAGCCGCAGATACGTGTCACCGCTGAAGCCGGTGTTGTCGAGCCCACACGTGCCGATGGTCAAGGTTTGACCCCGCCCCAAGCTGAAGGCCACATCGTGGTCGACTTGCTGCGCGCTGTTGGTATTCGTGCCGGTATACGACAAGGTGCCGCCCCGCGCGCCTTTCACGGTGTAGGCGACCGTCCCCGAGCAGTCGTTGGCCAAGTAGCATCCGGCAACGATCTGATACCTTCCACCTTCCATCGGGGGCACGGTGTACGTCGTCCAGGAGCCCAAGCCGCAAAAGCTATCGTCGTTGAACATCAGGACTCTGCCATCGGGAGCGTCCAGTTCGATGGTGGTATCGCCGTTATAGGTTCCGCCCCAGATGTCGCACGTGCCCAGGTTGATGATGTCCCCCGGCGCCAAGAATACTTCCTGCTTGTGAACTTTGGCGCCGTTGCTCGAGCTGTAGCTGAAGAAATCGTGCGTCTCACACAGCCGCGGGTTCGAGTAGCTCTCGCAATACGCATTCAGCGCCGCGCCGACCGACGTGGCGGTCAGGGGATCGACCCCGCAGCCACTCTCAGTGCAAGTCTGCGGAACGTTGCAACCCGCCGTGGACACGTAGTCGGCCCCGGCTGGTGGGTTGATGATGCCCGCGAGTTCATACGACTCCGTGTAGTAGAGGCCACCGCCTGCGTTGCCGGCGAAGGCGTCGACGTTGGTGAGAAATTGGCTGGTCAGAGGGTCCATCGGCGCCCTCACGATCCCACCCGAAGCGATTTTCACGGCCGTGCCACCGGGAAAACCGATCGCGGCAAGGGGCGACCCCTGCGCCAGCGCTGCCCGATTCTTGCGCACCGGGGCGACCCACTGACCCGGCGTTGCTACGCGGTCGAGTTTCACGATCGCGAAATTCGAAGGCGTGGACTGTTCCCTGAGCACCTCCTGGCAGCTGAACACATCCTGGGCGGTGATGACCGCGGCCGCGCCATCATCCGTCATGCGGTAGTAGTTGAAGACGAACCGCGTATCTGCACAGCTATGTGCCGCGAAGCAGCTGCTCGAGGTGAGCATCAGCTGGTCGTCGATCAAGGTAGCCGAGCAGTGTGCGGGCGTTTGCTCGGTCGCGAAACGCTGACCACCACACAAGTTGTGGGCGGCCTGCAATGTGGGCGCATTGAACGTGACTGGACCCGAGGATGGTACGTTCAGCTTGTTGGCTGCCACCATCGCGGCCGTCGAATAGCGGGCGAGCGTGCGCAACGATGCGTCCGGATGCGTCCCGTACTGCAGACGATTGTCGACCCCGTTGATGATCGCCGCCTTCGACGATTTGACCGGTTCAGCTTCGCTTTCACCACCAGCCGGTGCGGCACAGCCGCTGAATCCGAGCAGCGAAAAGACCATCAAGACGCACGCCCACAATGCTGACATCGCATTTCCTCCCTAGTTACCTGCACCCACCCGCTGACGCGCAATGCGCCAGCGCTCGGACTGCGCGGACACTACCGAGCGCCGTCGAGCTAGTCAACCGAGTCTCGATCGCTCAGAACGGTGGGCCGTCGCCCTCGAAGCGTACCTGGTCTCGGTTGATGGCGGCAATCAGCGGTCGCGCCATCTCGATCGTGAGGCGTGGCGGTAACGAGCCAACACGCGCCTGCAACTGCTCACGATCAGCGACGGTCCAATTCTACGTGCCAAGGCGACGCGGCATCCTCCAATGACTGCGCGCATGCTTGCGCTGGCGCTCGCACTCGCACTAGGATAGACACGAGGGCAGGGTGGCGGGGTGAGTGGGCGTTAGTAGCGGAGTTGATCGATGATGCCGGGCATTGGGTGATCCAGCTCACCCTGCATCAGATCCAGCTCACCCTGCATCAAACGGGTAGTCAGCAGCTGCTCGAGGTAGCCGGCGGCAATAGCACTTCCGTCTCAGCGTCCGGCGAGCGGGGTTCACGGGCGCTACTGCGCTGACGAATCGCAGCCGCGCGCCCGAGCGCGGCATGCAGGTCTTCCGCGGCTACCGGCTTGGTCAAGTGCACGTCGAAGCCCGCCGCGAGTGCTCTTCGCTTGTCTTCCGGGGTGCCCCAACCCGTGAGCGCGATCAGGGAGGTTCCGGCCAATCGCGCGTCCTTACGCAGCAGCTCTGCCACTTCATATCCGCTCATGCCCGGCAACCCGATGTCCAGGATCACGATCTGGGGCGTGAGGCGCTGCGCCGCCTCGATAGCCGTGGGCCCGTCCGTAACGGCGGTCGTCTCGTACCCGGCTTGAGCGAGCATCAAAGCGAGTAGGTCCGCGGCGTCGGTATTGTCGTCGACCACCAGGATGCGGTCGTTTTGGTGTACTCCCAGCGAGCCCTCACTAAACGCAGCAAGCTCCGCTCGCGCACTTGGCGCGAGCGGTAGGCGAACTGTAAATGTACTGCCCCGATTGAGGCCGGCGCTCTGTACTTCGACTTTGCCGCCGTGCATTTCGACCAGCGTGCGCACCAACGCCAGCCCGATGCCAAGACCGCCCTGAGCCCGATCGAGCGAGCGGTCGACTTGATTGAACATCTGGAAGACGTCATTCAGACACTCACTAGGAACACCCAGGCCGTTGTCACTCACGGAGATGACGACTGAGGTGCCTTCACGTCGCACTGAAAGCTCGAGCTCGCCGCCGTTCGGCGTGTACTTACTGGCGTTGTTCAGCAGATTGCTGATGACTTGCGCGAGTCGCGTCTGGTCAGCATCTACGAACAGGGCTTCTTCGGTCAGGCGTGTTCGCAAGGTGTGCTCCGCACGCTGCACGGCCGGCATGCTCGCTTCGATTGCTTCTTCGATCGCGCTTGCCAATGCAATGCGCTCGAGTTTGAGCTCGAGCTTGCCCTGCTTGATGCGTGCAACATCGAGCAGATCGTCAATCAACCGCACCATATGCCGAACCTGGCGCTGCATGACGCCAAGCGCCTTGTGAGACACCTCCGGGTCCTTTGCGTCGCACACTAGGGAAAGCCCCGTACGAATCGGCGCCAGCGGGTTACGGAGCTCGTGCGCCAACGTAGCCAAAAATTGGTCCTTGAGTCGATCCGCGGCGCGCAGCTGCTCGGCCTGTGAGGCCAGCTCCGCCTGGGACTCCACGAGCGCGTCGTGAAGTCGCTTTTCTTCCGTGACGTCGAGCGTGACGCCCGCTATCCGCGTAGGCTTCCCGCTCGCATCGTAAACCGCCCGCCCGCGAACCATCAGGCAATGGATCTCGCCGTTCGGCCAAGTCACCCGGTATTCGATGTCATACGGAGTTTGGTTCGCGAGCGATTCCTCGAGCGCCACTTGCACTCGCGCACGGTCCTCTGGGTGAATGCTCGCGCTGCAGTCCTCGTACGTAAACGGCGCGTCGAGCGGGCGCCCATAGTTGGCTTTGCAAATGTCCGAGCAAGCGAAGAACGTCGTTGCAAGGTCGAGCTCCCAGGAGCCGAGTCGCCCCGCAGACAGCGCGAAGCGCAACCGTTCCTCCTGGGCGCGCAACTCTCGTGCTTGCCGCTCGCGTTCCAGAATCGCGTCGCGTATCTCGTACTGATTGCGACGCGCACGCAGGGCCGACCGCAAGGCGCTCACCAGGGAGCGTTTCCTCACTGGCCGTTCGACTACGACCGTATGATTGTACCCTCCGAGCACGCCTCGTTCCGACCACTCGTTGGCGCCGTCACGGGTGAGCAAGAGTACCGGTACCGCCGACCACGCCGACTGCTGAAGGAGCACACGCTGCAACGGTTTCTCGAGTCCCCCCGCGAGCATCTCGTCCGTCAGCAGCACAGCGCCGGCTCCCCGCAGCAACTCCCGACACAGCTCGTCGAAGTTTGCACACGGAGCACAGGAGAGGCTCGCTTCTCCCAGGAGCTGCGCGGTACGATCGGTATCGCGTTGGCTGGGCATCAGCACCAGCACGCGTTCATCCAACGAGTTGATGCCGCTGCTCATCGGACTCAGCTCGGCCCCCGTACGGCTGGAGGCGACGCTTCAGCGCCGCCCATGTCCACGTCTCGGTACTGCGGAACGCCGGTCATGATCCCACGAAACTGGCGGAGGGGTTCGCCAACGGAGAATCCCGACTCGTCAATCACTAGCCGACAAATGCTGCGCTCGTGCGGGCCGGTTCGTTTCTTGAACACACTGATCGCTTGGTTGACCTCACCGTTGGCCTCGTAATAGCGGAACAGCAGCACGGAATCAGCCAAGTAGCTGACATCGATACTGCCGTCACGTGAAGATGCCGCCATCATGCCGTGTTGCGCTACCACGATGATGGTCAGTACCCCGCTGTGATTGAGGAACGCGAAGAGCTCATGCAGGTGCGTGGTCAGGAAGCGTTCCTCGGGCATCGAGTTCAGATAGCCGTTGAGGCTGTCGATCACGACGACGCGCGCGCCCTCTGCCACGGCCCGCCGTACTTCGTGCGCAAATGCGCCGGGGGACTTTTCGGCCGCGTCGACCTGCTGAATGTGGAGCAGTCCCTCACTGACGAAGCCCTCGATGCCGCCCGGGGTGCCCAAGCAAAGTTTTTCGGCGCGGTCCACCAACGTGTGTCTCACTTCATCGAACACGTAGACGGCTGCTTTTTGCTGGCGCTTGAGCGCCGAAATAACGAATTGCATGGCGGCAGTGGATTTGCCGACGCCCGCTGGACCTAGCAGGAGCGTGGTCGAGCCAGCTGCGAGCCCGCCGTGCAGCATGATGTCCAGGTTTTTCACGCCGCTGGAGAGCACCTCGGCCGTGAACGCTCCGCCATGCTCTTTGGCCATTAGACGAGGATAGACGACCAAGCCACCGACCACGATGTCGTAGTCGTGATAGCCCTCGACGAAGTCAGAGCCGCGAACCTTGGTCACGAGCAGCCGTCGACGCGTGCGACCGTAGGTGGGCGTGAAGCGCTCCAGGACGATGTTACCGCCGACCAAGCTTTCGGGTTGAGAGGAACCGAAAGCGCCGCTCCGGTCATCCAGCAAGAGCGCCGTGATGCCCTGGCCAGCAAACAGCTCTTTGAGCGATAGCAGCGTGCGTCGGTAGCGCAGCGGCTCACCTGCGAGCAGGCGCAGCTCGGACATGCCATCGAATACGATGTGCTGCGGCTGCACCCGTTCGACCTCTTCCTTCACCGCCTTGATTAAATCGGACAGTTCGGTGTCGGCCGGGTGGAACACCGACACTTGGCTTTGCGCCTCCAAATCAGCGCCAGAGCGCGTCAAGTCACGAAGTTCGAGTCCCTCTAACGACCAGCCGTGCGAAAGACAGGCGCTCTCGAGATCCGCGCGTGACTCAGTGAGCGAGACATACAGTGACCGCTCACCCGCCTGAAGGCGAGCCTGCACGAATTGAAGCGCCAGCGTCGTCTTCCCAGAACCCGGATCCCCTTGCAGCAGGTAAAATCCCGCGCGCAGCAGGCCGCCGTGGAGCACGTCGTCTAACCCCTTTACCCCGGTGCTCGTGCGCGAGGGCAGATTCGACTGAGCTGTCATTCATTGGGTGTGTAGCAAACGCAGTGCCAGGCTCAAGGAGCCCCCGAACCTTGGACATTCAGCGCCGCGTTCTCCACGTGCAGAGAAAGCCAAGCGTCGACCTGAATGGACCGCCCCGAGTGGGCCGATCCCGGGATGCGGCGACCTTCCGAGGGCTGCTAAACCAGGTTCGGTCGCAAATGTGAGGCAGTTTGTCACCCTGACGAGGGCGGCCACGCAGGATAGTCATTCCTGAGCCGTTCGACGAAGCGGGCCATCGACGGCTCACAGCAGTCGATAACGTCTTCTTTTGGTGGTTTTGCACGGCCCAGCGGCGCACCGGAGCCTCACCGGAGTGCGACTCGCTTAACGATGCGTCGCACACGATGTTCGTGATCGGCGGCTGTCGCGCGCGTGTCGCAAGGCAACGGCTCCTCCTGCAAGCAAAGCTACAGCGAGGCGACGGTCGATGGGACAAACTTAGCCCAAACCAAATGCAGCTGCTGCGCGGCAGGGAACCTTCTCTTGCGCTCCTCCTCTATCGGTATGGACCCGAAGCGTCGACGGGCTCGATGCTCCGTATTGGAAGCTCTGCAACGGCCGCACTGTTGGGGGATGTTGAACAATGGCTACGCCAGGGCTTACGCACGACCGTCGTCAGCATGTGGCACCGCAATCCAGCATGCGGCCGTTCGCGAGGGATTTTGCGGGTCACGTGGCGTGCGAGTTGCTCGATGGATAACGCACGGCTAAGTTGAATCTCCCGGAAGGCAGCCCAAATCGCGACCGACATGAAAGCCGATTCCCTGCTCGCGGGAAAATACCGCCTCATCTCGCCGCTTGGAAGCGGTGGGATGGGTTCGGTCTGGCACGCCGAGCACGTAGGGCTGAAGGCTTCGGTGGCGATCAAACTGCTCGCATCCGAGCTGGACGGCCGTCAGGACGCGATCGCGCGATTTCTGAGAGAGGCGCAGTTGGCGGCGAGCCTACGCAGTCCGCACGTCGTCCAAATCTTCGACCACGGGCTGGATGAAGCGACACAAACGCCGTTCATCGCCATGGAGCTGATGGAGGGCGAGAGCCTCGCCGAGCGCTTGGCCCGCGTGACGCGGCTCTCGCCTGCGGAGACCGCGAAGCTCTTGACCCAGGTCGCTCGCGCATTGACCCGCGCCCAAGAGCTCGGGATCGTTCACCGCGATCTGAAGCCTGCCAACTTGTTCCTCGTCCGCAACGAAGACGACGAGGTGTTGAAGGTGCTGGACTTTGGGCTCGCCAAGTGGCGACGCCCACTGGGTGCACTCACGCAGGGCACGGCGACAGCCACCGATCAGGTGATGGGCACGCCGTACTACATGAGTCCAGAGCAAATGGACGGCTCGCGTGATGCCGACCATCGCAGTGATCTGTGGTCGCTGGGCGTGATCGCGTTCG
>DATEPG010000295.1:0-4368 GCA_035273265.1 Polyangiaceae bacterium | reverse complement strand
CGTGACCGTCCCGTTCAAAACAGGGCCGAAATCCTGATCCTCACAACGATCGCAGCTCGTGCCGCCGCTGGGAATGCCTGCGGTAATCGCCGGCAAATCTTCGGCCTTGTTGGTTTGCAGAATGTAGACGATGGCGTTGGGCACGCCAATTTGATTGGCCGCGTTCGCATCGCTACGACCGGGGGTGAGCACGCGCCCCGTCAAGTGAGTCACTGAGCCAGCCTGGCTACAATCCGGGATGGCGCTACAGAGCGCGCAGGCCTGCCCACCACCAGCGACGCACTTCGTGGGGCCGTCGACGCCGCCGATGCAGACTTGATTGGCCGAGCAAGAGAGGCCTTCCTTGGCGCAATCGATCACGTTGTTGCACTTGTCGACGGTGTAGCCGCAGGCCCACCCGAGTTCGGCGCAAGTCTTCTTGGGGCAAGTCTGGTCGCCAGGGTCGATCGCGGGTCCGCCGCCCGGAGGCGCGAACAAGCCTCCCGAGCTCATCGCTCCGCCAGCGACACCGCTGCCACCGGATGCGAACGCGCCGCCCAGCTCACTGGGTCCATCAGCGTTGCCGCTCTTCGATGAGCAGGCACCCGCGACAGCCAATAGCGAAGTCGACATCAGCAGGACCGCGTACACTCGCGATGCGAAGCCGCCGCTCGCACGCCGACGCGCCGACGATGTTTCGACTGCACGGAGCTTCGTCTTCGGCTCTGCTAGCAAACTCACGGCTTTTTTCCCCGGATGTACCACCTCGGTAGCATGTGCCTACTCACCCCCGTCGATCAAACAAAACACGCGCGCTCTCGCAGAAAGAAATCGCATGCTGCGCCGGCTCTGACGTCTCGCTCTCCCCTCGTTCGCTTCGCCGATCTTGACCGTGACGCGATCAAGAATCGAAAGCCACGCGGGATCGCAACTCGCGCTGAAACCTTGCGCACCACTGCAGCGGAAACTTCTCGCGCCAACCGACGCGCAGCAGCTTCATGCCCCACGAACACTTCACCGGACTGGGATCATTGCGCCAAACCACGCCCAGTTTTCGGAGCCCTGCAAAAGTCGACTCGCGCTCCACGCTTGGCGAGAGTCGGGGGAACGAGTTGTTGCGCTCCTGCGGACTAGCGTTGGCACTGCCGCGTCCGTCCCGCGGCGCCCGTCGCAGGGAGTCGGAGGGCGCCCAGTTCAGCGGGCGGCGCGAGGACACGCGCGGGCCAAGCCGGGTCTGCACTTGATGCGGCGTTGACGATGGCTCACGGCGGGGCTTAGCAGCGCGGCAGTCGATCCAGCGACTCGCACCTGAATGGACAACGAGCTCATCTCACTTCACTCGGTGCCGGACAATCACTCCCGCGGGTGTTCGGCCGGCGCACGAGACGTTTGGGAGCTGCGCGCTGACGAAGGCGGCGCCGGACTCTCGGGACGTTCCGAACCGGCGGCTCCGGCCCGCCGCTGCCAGGGGGCGCTCGGCCAGCCAAGCGGCCCGCCTGCCCGACCACGAGCAGAGCGGGAACCACCGCCCCCTCTGAGCGGGTAGACGAGCGACTGGGACGCGCTTGCCCGCGATTGTTGACCGGCGAGCGGAAGGCGCAGACAGTCGAAATCCAAATGACTGAATACGTAGTCACGAAACAGGGCGCGAACGCTGAGTGGGGGATCAACGCCGAGGGCGAAATTCAGGAAATGCCCCTGTCCAAGCCAGATGGCGAGGGCTGGACGCTGCATTCGGTGGTTCCCACGCAGTACAACGTGATGGCCGTCTGGCAACGCGAGGAGAAGCGCAAGAAGAAGCGCTGAGGGCCGCCGACTGAGTTGACAGCGGGTGTGCGGTTGGTTGCCACTCCGCACGCAGGGGTCCGCCGGCACCTGGCGGTCCGTTCGAGCGCCTTCGGCCGTTCAACTGAGCTGAAATCAATTTCTCATAGATGCCGGCTAGCGCATGTGGGTGTTCAGCGGTTTCGATCACTGAATGTGAACGAACCGCAGCTGACGTCAGAGGAAGTCAGAGATCGATCGCAGGCGCGCCGGGATACGTTGCTCGAAGCCGATTTTGCAGGCAGTATTGCTCATGATTGTCCGGGGGGTGGTGCGCGGCAGCGCTGCTCCTGGACAGCCTGAGGAAAAATTCGCATGAGAACCTGGCTTGGCTCGATCCTATTCGTCGTATTGGCAACTTTTGCCGTCGCTTCCGGCTGCGGGGGCCAGCCTGAGGTCACCAATAATGAGCCAGGGCTAGACGCGAGCGTGGGCGGGTCCAGCGGGAGCACCGCAGCCGCAGGCAACGGCGGTCGCTTCGTGATCGACAACGACGGCGGAGAGGCCGGCACGAACAATAACGGCTGTCACTCCACCTGCGAAGAGTTGAACGCCAACTGCGGCCACGTGACGGACACCATTTGCGGCGGCACGATCCAGTGCGGCGAGTGTTCCAAGGGCCAATTTTGCGGCGGCGATGGCCCGAGCCGATGCGGCACCGGCATGACCGGTCAGGGCGGCGCCTGTGAAGGTCCGGACTGCCCGGTGTGCGTGCCCAAGACCTGTGAGGATATCGGCTTCACCTGTGGCCTGGCGGGCGATGACTGCGGCAACAAGCTCGATTGCGGCCCGACGACCTGCCCCATCTTGGGCTGGACCTGCGGCGGAGCCGGCAAGCCAGGCGAGTGTGGCTGCACCGGGACGTGCGCGGCCGTTCCGGATTGCTCGAACAAGCCGATCAAGACCACGAGCCTCACGGGCAAGGTCTATGACCCCGCCGGCAACAACCCGCTCTATCACGTGTTCGTGTACGTCGCGAACAACCCGGATGACCCGAATCTGAAGGCCTTCCCGGCTGGTATCACCTGTGATGTCTGCGGCGCAACGGCCGCAGGCTCGCCGCTCCTGTCCGAGGGCGACCAGTTCGGCACCTATACCGATGTCGACGGCAGCTTCACCTTGAAGAACGTACCCGTCGGTAAGGGCGTCACCCTCGTGATCCAGCTCGGCCGCTGGCGCCGTGTGTTCAAGGTCGACGTCGACACGCCCTGCGCCGCGAACCCCATCACGGACAAAACACTGCTCATGCCGAGCAAGCAGTCGCAAGGCAACATCCCGCTGATGGCCATGGTCACGGGCAACGTCGACTCGCTCGAGTGCGTCTTGCGCAAGATGGGCATCGACCAAACGGAGTTCACGAATCCCGCGGACGGTGGGCGCATCCAGTTCTACCTCGGCAGTGACATCAAGAACGAGACTGACGGCTCTGGGCACAAGATCGACATCAACACGCCCTGGCAAAAAGACCTTTTCGCGACGGACGCGACCACCAAGGCGCCGGTGATCAACAACTACGACATGACCATCTTGGCCTGTCAGGGCGAGAAGGATGTGGACAACGCGCAGGAGCCCGCCCACATGACGGCGTTGCGCAACTACGCCGCGTCCGGCGGGCGCGTATTCGCGACTCACTACAGTTACATGTGGCTGACCAAGAACGATCAAAACACTGCCCAGGTCGGGGTCGCAGACAACTGGAGCGAAGTCGCCAAGTGGCACCACGACGATAGCGATGAGCCGGACTCCGCAGTCGGCCACATCGACTTGGTCAGCAATCCCAAGGGCGCGGCATTCAAGGGCTGGCTCGAAGCCGTCAATGCCTCCGTGCCCAACTCCGGGAACATTTCCGTCAACGTAGTCCGTCACAGCACCGATGCCATCTCCTCCGTCGCCGGCAAGACGCAACAGTGGCTGTCCCGCGACGGCATCAACTACAAGAAGTGCTCGCGCAGCGGCGCCACTTGCACCTCGAATGCGAGCTGCGCGTCCAAGGTGTGTAGCGTCAATACCGCGCTCGATTGTACCGCCAATGCCACCGTTTGCACCGGGACCAGGGTCTGCCGGAACAACCCGACCACTGTTTGCACACAGAGCTCGCAGTGCACCGGATTTGGCAACGCTTGCGTCTCGCAAACTTGCGAGAACAATACCTGCGGCTCACAAAGCAACTACGCGGGGACGCAAGTCCCGCTGCACTTCACCTACAACACGCCGGTCAATCTAGTTCAGGATCTGACCACCACGCCGCCTTCGCTGCAGTGCGGCCGCGTGCTGTTCAGTGACTTCCACGTCGCGGATGCGAGAGAAAACGACAAGGTGTTTCCAAGCCAATGCGGCAAGGCGTGCACCCTGGACACAGAATGCGCCACGGGCGGCAAGTGCTCGGGCGGCTACTGCCTCGACCCGATGACTCCGCAGGAGAAGCTGCTCGAGTACATGATCTTCGATCTGGGCTCGTGCGTGCCGCCGCCCACGGCTTGCGTGCCCAAGACCGCCTGCCCTGCCGGCGAAAACTGCGGCTATGCCCCGGATGGCTGCGGCGGGCTCGTGTCCTGCGGCGTATGC
>DATEPG010000294.1:0-13684 GCA_035273265.1 Polyangiaceae bacterium | reverse complement strand
CGCCATCACGCGCTCCAAAGTGACCTACACGCCCCTCTCGATCAACCATCAGGGGCAATTCCCGGCAACCACCTTGTCGTTCAATCTGACGCCCGGCAAGTCCTTGGGCGACGCAATGAAAGCGATCGACATCGCGGAGCGGGAGATCGGCATGCCGCCCAGTATCCGTGCGGCGTTTCAGGGAACGGCGCAAGCGTTCTCCGCCTCGCTCTCGAGTCAACCCACGCTGCTGATGATCGCACTGCTGACCGTGTACATCGTGCTCGGCGTGCTTTATGAAAGCTACGTTCACCCGATCACGATTTTGTCCACGATCCCATCGGCCGGTGTCGGCGCGCTGCTGGCGCTGCTCTTGTTCAAGACCGAGTTCAACGTGATCGCGCTGGTCGGTCTGATCTTGCTGATCGGCATCGTGAAGAAGAACGCGATCATGATGATCGACTTTGCGACCGAGGCCAGGCAAACCCGCGACCTATCTGCGCGCGACGCCATTCGCGAGGCCTGCCTGTTGCGCTTCCGACCGATCTTGATGACGACCGCTGCCGCGCTGCTCGGAGCATTGCCGCTGGCCTTCGGTACGGGGATCGGCTCGGAATTGCGGCGCCCGCTCGGCATCGCCATCGTTGGTGGCTTGATTTTGTCGCAGATCTTGACGCTATTCACGACTCCCGTGACCTACCTATCGCTCGACCGTTTCACGCGAAAGAAGCGCCACTCGCTCCATCCCGGCCCCGCCCCTGCACTCGAACCCGCGGTGGCCTCGACTCCGCCGAGAGCCCTGGGCTAGGCTCGGTGCATGCCGAATCCCGTTCGAACCCTGCGCGCGAAACTGCGGGACTTTGCGCTCACCTTGCCCGAAGCCCACGAGGACATGCCCTGGGGTGACCGCGTGGTGAAGGTCAAGAACAAGGTGTTCGTGTTTCTAGGGCAAGACGCGGACGCCGAGCATTTCGGCCTCAGCGTGAAGCTACCCAGCTCGGCCAGTCGCGCGCTGCGTCTACCGTTCAGTTCACCGACTGGCTACGGCCTGGGCAAGAGCGGCTGGGTGAGCGCCAAGCTCGACGACAAATCTCAAGCCTCGTTCGAGATGCTGCGCGACTGGGTAAAGGAAAGCTATTGCGCCATCGCGCCCAAAGGCCTGGCCGAGCAGGTACAACCCGACCCGAGCAAAGCCAAAGCCGCCAAGAAGGCCAAAGCCAAGATCGCCAAACAGGGATCCGCGAAGCGAAAGGCGGGGGCCGAAGGCAGGGCCAAGTCCGCATCGCTGCCCGTCGGCGCCCCGAAGCGCAGCCCGAAACGCTGAACTCAAGCTGCTCCGGGCTCGATAACCGAAGCGGCAAAAAGGCGGTCCTAGGGGACAACCGTTTGCAAGCGAGGTAGGCTCTCGGGCCTGATGACTTACCGCAGCAGCACCACGACTCAAGGCCGCAACATGGCTGGCGCACGCTCCCTTTGGCGCGCGACCGGCATGAAGGATGCGGACTTCGACAAACCCATCATCGCCATCGCCAATAGCTTTACGCAGTTCGTTCCCGGTCACGTGCATTTGCACGACGTCGGGCAGCGCGTAAAAAAGGTGATCGACGCGGCGGGCGGCTGGGGTGTGGAGTTCAACACCATCGCCGTCGACGACGGCATCGCCATGGGGCACGGCGGAATGTTGTATTCGCTACCCAGCCGCGATCTGATCGCCGATAGCGTCGAGTACATGGTCAACGCCCACTGCGCCGATGCGTTGGTCTGCATCTCGAATTGCGACAAGATCACGCCTGGCATGCTGCTCGCGGCCATGCGCCTGAACGTGCCGACCATCTTCGTCTCCGGTGGACCGATGGAGGCCGGCAAGATCGTTGGCACGCACGACCGTGACGGCAAGGCTCTGGTGCGCAAGCTCGACCTGATCGACTCGATGATCGCCGCCAGCGACTCGAAGGTGAGCGACGCCGAGCTCAAGGAGATGGAACGCTCCGCCTGTCCCACCTGTGGCTCCTGTTCGGGCATGTTCACCGCCAACAGCATGAACTGCCTGAACGAGGCGCTCGGGCTGGCGCTGCCGGGCAACGGTACCTTGCTGGCGACGCACGCTCGTCGCTGGGAGTTGTTCGCTGCGGCCGGCGAGCGCATCGTGCAGCTGGCCAAGCGTTTTTACCTCGAAGGCGACGCCACGGTCTTGCCGCGTAGCATCGCGACCTTCGACGCTTTCGAGAACGCCATGACGCTGGATATCGCCATGGGCGGCTCGACCAACACGGTGCTGCACATCTTGGCCATCGCCGAAGAGGCCGGCGTGAATTTCAAGATGTCGGATATCGATCGTTTGTCGCGCAAAACGCCCAGCATCTGCAAAGTGGCTCCCTCTTCCAGCTATCACGTGGAAGACGTGCATCGCGCGGGTGGCATCTTCACCATCCTCGGGCAACTCGATCGAGCGGGGCTGATCCACCGCGGCGTGCACACCGTGCACGAAAAGACCATGGGCGACGCCATCGATCAAAACGACGTCCACCGCTCGACCGCGACCCCCGCGGCCAAGCAACGCGCGCTCGCGGCGCCCGGTGGAGTGCCGACGCAGACCGCGTTTTCTCAAGACAAGTACTTCCCCAGTGTCGACTCCGACTTGGAGAAGGGCTGCATTCGCGACGTGCCCCACGCCTACACGACCGAAGGCGGCTTGGCCGTGCTGTACGGCAACATCGCGGTCGACGGCTGCATCGTGAAGACTGCAGGCGTAGACGAGTCGGTCTGGAAGTTCGAAGGCCCCGCGCGGCTGTTCCACTCTCAAGATGCAGCGTGCGACGCCATCTTGGCCGATCAGATCAAGGCAGGCGACATCGTGGTCATCACCTACGAGGGACCCAAGGGCGGCCCGGGTATGCAAGAGATGCTGTACCCGACCTCTTTCTTGAAGGGCAAAGGCTTGGGCAAAGCCTGCGCGCTGATCACCGACGGGCGCTTCAGCGGCGGCACCTCGGGCCTCAGCATTGGTCACATCTCGCCCGAGGCGGCCGAAGGGGGCGCCATTGGCTTGGTCGAAGAAGGCGACCGAATCTTGATCGACATCCCCAATCGCCGCCTCGACTTGATGGTCGACGAACGCGTCCTGGCCAAGCGCCGCGAAGCCGCGGAAGCGCGCGGCGGCGACGCATTTCGACCGAACCGGGATCGCTATGTTTCGACCGCGTTGCAAGCCTACGCGCTGATGACCACGAGTGCGGCGCGCGGCGCCGTGCGTGACCTGGCGCAGCTCACGCCGTCGAAGCACGGACGATGACCACCCGCCTGCTGCTGATCCGACACGGCGCAACGGTGCTCAGTGCCGAGGATCGTTTCGCTGGTGCGACGGATGTCGCGCTTTCCGACGAGGGACAGCAGCAGGCTCGCGCCCTGGGTGAACGCTTGGCCGAAGCCGAGATCGCGGCGGTTTACGCCAGCCCCCTGCAACGCACGATCGCAACGGCTCATCTCATCGCCGCACCGCATCGGTTGCCGGTAACGGCCGACGCCGGGCTACGGGAGATCGATCACGGTCGTTGGGAACAGCTGACCCGGCGTGAAGTCGAACAGCGGTTT
Organism: Polyangiaceae bacterium; assembly: GCA_035273265.1. GTDB lineage: Bacteria > Myxococcota_A > Polyangia > Polyangiales > Polyangiaceae > PMG-095. The sequence continues at coordinate 10,114 of DATEPG010000294.1, read as the reverse complement.
CCGGAGGAGTATCTGAATTGGGAGTCCGATCCTTTCACGTTTGCGCCCGAAGGCGGTGAGTCCGGGCTGAGCGTGATGGCCCGCGCGTTGCCAGTAGTGCGGCGCATCGTGGTGGCGAATCCCGACAGGACCGTCGCCATCGTCTCGCACAAGGCGACGATTCGCCTGGTGCTGTGCAGCTTGCTCGGCATCGATGCCCGCGGCTATCGCGATCGACTGGATCAGTCTCCAGCCTGTCTCAACGCGCTCGACTTCAAAGACGCGGTTCGCGCACGTTTGGTCGTGTACAACGACACCTCGCACTATGCGCTCCGGCCTGCGCAAACCCACTCTCGCTTGTCGAAGTGGTGGGGCTAGCCACGCGAGCCGAGCTCGCGAAAAACGCGCCATTTCCAAGGTGCGCGCAATTTTGATGATGCGCCAGACGTGGCGAGCATCCGGCGAGACGGCTCACTTTGCGACTGACGGCGAGGCGCGGGGCCGCTCACAAAGAAAGGGCGCGGGGCCGCTCACGAAGAAAGATCGTAACTCGGTGTGATAACCGCAAAGGATCATTGTCGGATGGTCCGAGGTAGTGCAATGCTAACTTTGATCAAGGTTTAGATCGAAGTGCCACGCATCGACCAACCATCGTCCCCGGAGCCGGGCCAACCGGACAGCGAACAGCGCGTCGTCGGTGAGCCCGTGACGACCAAGCTACGCTACCGGCAAGCGTTGATCACGCTGCGCACGGGCAAGCTGTACTTGGGCCGGAGCCCGGAGTGCGAGCTGTCGATCAGCGATCCAGCCGTTTCGCGTCGGCACGCGCGGCTGTGGGTAAGTCCGACACAAGTCGTGATCGAAGATCTAGGCAGCCAAAACGGCGTGCACGTGAACGGCGAGCGCATTCAAGGCCCGCGTGAACTGCAAGCCGGTGACGTAGTCCGCATTTGTAGTCACGAACTCGAGCTGCTCGACATCCCCCGGGAACCCGCGCCCGATGCGAACCGCTATCGACTCACAGGCGACACCTTTACCGGCGCGGACAAGACCACGCTACTCGAAGAGCGGCTACACCCGAGCCGTCCACCCCCTCGCGCTCAGCCGCCAATGCGCTTGGACGCAGCCATGCAGCGCTTTCCGGAATCGAGCACGCAGCGCGTGGCCGAGCCCGTCGCGCGACGCCACAGCTCGAATCCACCACGGAGTGATTCGCTGGCTGCGGCGATCGCCGAGCTCGACGAGGCGCTCAATGCGGGCGACACGACCGAGGCAGAGCACCGCCTCGGTCCCATATTGATGCGCGTTCACGAGCTGCTGTTGGAAGAACACCCGAGCGGGCCCGAGCTGGCCGAGCACGTGGTGGTCTCCGCCGCGCGGTTAGCGGGCAAGACGCGCAGCGCGGCGTTCATGAACTACGCCGTCTCCTTGTATCAATTACTCAATCGACCGCTGCCCGAGCCCGCGGTCAACGTGATCCACACCCTGGTTCAAGCCGGTCTGTATCCAAACCTGCTTGCGCTCGAGAGTTACGTGGCCAAAATCGGCGCCCACAGCGCCGATTTCGACGGTACCGAGCTGTTCTTGCTGCACAGCTTGCGGCGCGTCGTGGCCGGCGCCTGATTCTCGTCGCGGCGCGCCTGACCCTCGGGGATACTGCGGACAGGCGCTGACCGCGCAGGCGCTTCCGCGAACAGCAGCTCAGCGCTTCAGACACGGGTTCAAGGGATCGCCATCGTCGCGGCACGGCTCGACAACCGGCGGGACGACGAACGGCTCGCGTGTCTTCCACTTTCGCCCAGGCCCCGAGCCCACCGGCGCGCTAGGCCGTAGCTCACGCTCGCTGCGCAAGGTTTCCTCGAGTGAAACGAGCCGCGAGCTCAGTTCGGCCGCGCGACGCAGTGAGCGGGCTTCACGTTGCTGAGCTTCGGTCCGAGCTTGCTGCTCGGTGAGCAGCGATTCTCGAGCTGCGGCGACTGCGCGATCCGCGCTGGGTCGCAACGCGCCGAAGTACAACCCGGCCGCGGCGAGTCCGCCGCCTACGCACAGCGCTGCCGACACGGTCGCCCAAAGACGCTGTCGCAGGAGCTGGGAGGTGAGACCGAGCTCCAACCCGCGCCGGGCCTCGCGCTCGCGCTCCAACTGCGCCTTTAGCTCGGCACTCGTCCGAAGCAAGGCCTCGGCGCGATCGAACTCAACGCGCTGAGCGGTCTCGAGCTGGGCGAGTTGGGCTCGCTGCGCGGACTCGGCCTGCTCGAGCGCAGCGCGTTGTGCGAGCCGGCGCTCCTGCTCGTTGCGTGCGGCCTCCTGGCGTGCACGCTGCTCGGCTTCCGCCCGAGACCGAGCGGCGTCCGTTTGTTGTTGGGCGTGTCTCTTCTCGTGCTCGCGTAGGGACGCCAGCGAATGGAGCCCTGAGCTCTCGCGCGGTTCGGCCATTTCGAATGGTCAGACGCCGGGGTCGAGCGACGGCTTGGGTGGTCGCGGACCGGGCTCAAAAAAAAACCGGACCACACTCGCTTTGAGCGTGGCCCGGGCCCCCTTGTGACATCCCCCCAAGCTCCCCCGCCATCACCGAGTCGAAACCCTCCCCCCAAGTTTCCCCCCGACGTTTCGCTCGGTGCCGTAAGCAATATTGTGAGCTAGCGACTCAGGTCGACGATCCGTCCCCCCTCGACTTCTCGGTCGACGTGCGCGAGAGCAAGAATCATGGGACCGGGGAAATCGAACACGGGCTGCTTGGTGAGCGCTGGACGACCACGTCCGCGGTCAGCGGAGCGCGAAAGAGCGGAACACCATGCGCCATCGGTGCCATCTACTGCACGGCACATGCCACCGCTTGTACTCCATGAAATCAGGATATTTATTGGAATAGATGTGCCAAATTACCGGGCCTTGCGCTGGCACATCGCGACAGTTAGATCCGAACGCACTCGCCGCTTCTCCTGCGCCCCGAACCAGCGAATCAATCAAGGTGGCGTGCACGAACGTGGGGCCGATCTGCGATCAAGCGGCACAAAACAGAACGCAAGTTGCATCTTTTCGCATTATCGACCCATAATCGACGGTAGATGCGCTGGCTTTTCGAGGCAACTTGATGGGGTGGCTGCGCGACCTCATGTATCAGTCGGATTCGGGCTGCCGCAGCTATGGCGATCTGGCTCGAGCGGCACTCGAAAGCGGCGACTGGCCGACCGAGTCGCGGATGGGCGAGCGCTCGCTGGCCAGCATCTTCAGTAAGCTCGATCGCAATCAGGAAGCGGACTGGCTAGCCGAGCGAGTGGGCGTGCAACGGGTGCTCTCCAAAGTACTGGGAGTACCTCTCGAGGACTTGCGAGCGCCGGGCGTCCGAGTGGGCGGCGCGCTGCGGGGCGATCTGCGCCGCCTGCGCCTGACCTCACTGCGCGATGCCCGAGCCTTGGATCTGCTGGACGAGCCGCTCTGTCCCGGCCTGCCGACGGTCGTGCTCAAGCCGGGCGCCTACGGCAGCACGTTCTGGCGAGCTCCGAGCGGCTCTGGCCGCTCCCTGGTCGCCCGGTTTCTACAGGCCCGCGGGCTGGCGCATGTGATTGAAGCGGACACCTTCGAGGATGCACTGGAGCTGCTCCCGGAGCGCGGGCCGGTGTTCATCGAGTTGCATGCGCAGCGCCAGCTGCCTCTATGCAACGCCCCACGCGCTGAGCTGTGCGTCGCCGGCGACTTCGATCCGCGCAACTCGACCTGGCAAGTGCACAGCTCCCCCAACGTCGGGACCTACTTGGACGAGCTGGTCGAGTGGGTGGCGGCGCGCCTACCCGCGGACGGTCGCTTCGATACGACACTGACTCTTCAGTGGTTGCGCGGCGAGATGCGCGAAAGCGGCGTGCTGGATGGCTTGGGCGCAGCCTTGGGCCTGTGCGGGTTGGTCGATGAACACGGCCTGCAAGCTGTGCGCGGAAAGTCCCCGCAAAAGCTGGCCGAGCGATTTTGCCGCGAGCGGCTGCTCGCCACGCTCGATCCAGAGGCCGCCCACGCCTCGTGGCTGAAGCGTAACGGCTACGAAGTCTTGGTCGGCCTCGGGCATCGCCTATTCGCTGACTCCGATGCGACCTGGGACGAACCGCGTTCGCTCGAGAATTGGCTGGAGCTCGTGCCTTTAGAGCACCAGCGGGACGCCGACTTGGATTGGATGCGGCTTTCGCTCAGCCGCGTCGATTCCGCGATCCGCCCTTCCGACATCGAGAAGGCCGCACGCAAGATCCCGCCGGGGGCCTTCCGCATCGTGCGCGCGCTGCAGCGCGCTGATCTGCTGCGGGACGCCACGAGTCAGTCAGGGACGAACAGCGCGCCCGAGCCGCGGCTGGCCTTCGGGCCACGTTGGTTTTCCAATGCGCTGCGTTTGGATGCGACCCGCGCGTTGGTCAGCGGCTCCACGAACGATTTCGGCGAGGCACTGCTTCGCGGTCACGCCGCGCCGAGTGTCGCGCGTGAACTCGTGCAGCGTCTCTCGGATCGAGGAAGCGCTTTCATCGACGGCGTACTCGAGTTGGAGGGCGGCGACAGCGCAGGTCACATCGCCGCCTTGGAGATGACCTTTCGCGCAGCCGGCGTGGCACTGCTCGCAGGCGCTGAACTCGGCACTGACTCGCTCGAAGCGCTCTGGGATGAGGTACTCGAAGCGCGACTGGAATTTCCCGATCAGCTGCCCTGCCCGCGGATCGAATATCCGGACCCGGAGAGTGACGCCTTGCTGACCCGCGGCAGCTGGTATTTGGCGGCTTTTGCCATCAGCAGCGAACTCGGTCAACGCGCGGGGCGCCGCCATGCGCTGCTCCGCCCTTGGAAGGCTCGCGAAGCGCACCCAGAGTTGCGCGCGCTGTGTGCCATCATCGCGCGCGACTTGCCCACGAACGAATCCGACCGACCTTGGGTCTTGCGTGCCTTTTCATTGATTTCTCGGCTCCGTTCCGAAATCGGCGCGCTCGGCGTGCTGGACTCACCCGAGGTCCTGGAACGCCCCTCGGTGATCTTGGACGAGGCAGTGCACGGCGTGCTCGGCTGGAACACGGTCGCTGGGCTGTCCGAGACCGTACTCGGGCTGCCCGCGCTGCAAGCGCTCGCTGGCGAACGCGGTGTGGCCTTCTCCGCTGTGGCTAGCGCCATTTGGGAAGCCTGGGACGACGCGCAGCGCCCGCTGCTCGGCGCCGATTTCCTGGCTGCCAATTCTGCCCACTCGAGTTGGTTTTGGCCCCACATTCCTGGCAATCTGCTGCAAGCCTTGCTGGGCGACCCGCGCTTCACCGACTTTCCTTACGAAAGCTTCGGTGACACGCAATGGCGCGCGTTCCTCGCTGCGCTCGAGACCGCGCCGGCCCGAGCCGAAGACGAGCACGCTTTCTCACGAGCACCCGACTTCGTACTCATGGCTGCCCTCCAGGGCGGCATCGAGAGCGCCGCACTCTTCAAAAGCCTCTGGCAGCGCAATCCCGAGCACGCCGGGAGCGAGCTCGTGCGCGCCCTGGAAAGCAGCGCAGACCACGACCTCGAGCGACTTTCGGGCTTGCTGAACGCCACACCGCCCGCAGAGTTCCCGCGCCTCTCCGAGCTATTCTCACGACCGCAGCTGGTGAATCTCGATCGCACCAAGCTCGGCGCCGTTCGTCGCTTCCTACACGATCAGATCCGGCTGCGAAAAGCGGGCTATGTCGAGGCCTATGCGCGTTTGTCGGCAATCGAGCGCTCGCTCGCGCACTAATCACGACTGCTGCGGCTTCGGTCGGGACTCGACACACACCGGCCGCCGCACTCGAGGGCGGGTAGGTCGTTCTGGGGCCGTCGCCGGTCGTTGACGGACGATGAACTCCGAGACCTGGTGTGCGGGATTTGGTGGGTCGCTAGCCGGCTCGAGGCGGGCTCACTCTCGATGCCGAGAGTACTTCGAAGAAAATGCCGAGGGAGGATTTGCCGCGCGAGCCATGGCTGGGGCTGGAGCAGGCATCCCTCTCTCCGCCGCGCGAGCCGTTGGCGGCGTCGGCGTCGGGCCGGAACCGGTGGAGTGGCAGAAATCACGACGGCTCGAACCGCTTTCCGCGGATCGCTATGGCGTGCATTTCACGGCAGACGGTGAGTTTCGCGAGTTGCTCGAGCGTGTGCGTGGGCTCGCGGGGCATCGGCTGCCCAACGGCAATCTGATGCCCTTGCTCGAGCGCGCCCGAGGCGAACGAGCGCGAACTGTTGAAGCAGCGCTTCGCCCTGGGCGGGAAGCCGCGCCGCGACGGTGCAGCGCGCGTCGCACCCTGGAGCTCGACCACATCGAACCTTGGGCAGTAGGCGGCGAGGCCACACCGATGAGTCCCGAGCGCTGGTTTTCGGCCAGCGCAGGCGCCAACGGTGGTAGCCGTCACTCTCTACGCTGAGAGTGGCGGGTTTTGTCGCTTGAGCTTCGACGGAGAGGGAGAGGGGGAGGCATCACTCCGAGACTTGACACACAGCGGCCGCGCCCGAGAGGATATCGGCATGCGCGCCTGGTGCCTGACTGCGGGCTTTGGCTTGGAGAACCTGCGAATCGAGCAACGCCCGGAGCCGAGCTGCGGGCCGCGCCAAGTCATGATTCGTGTACGCGCCGTTTCGCTCAACGCGCGCGATCGGATGATGGTGCGCGGCGCCTACAATCCGCGCCAAAAGCTGCCCTTGATCGTGGCTTCCGACGCTGCCGGCGAGGTCGTGCAGTGCGGGGCGGAAGTGCATGAATGGCGCGTGGGCGAGCGCGTGTGCCCGATATTTGCGGGTCTCTGGCAGAGCGGTCCATTGACGCAGGCCGCGCGCCGGAGCGCGCTCGGTGGGCCATTGGACGGCACACTGGCCGAATACTTCGTTGCCGACGCAGAAGGCTTGGTCTCGTCGCCGGAGCATCTGAATTGGCTGGAAGCCTCGTGTTTGCCGTGCGCGAGCGTGACGGCATATCGCGCGTTGGTCGAACTGGCGGAGCTGCAGGCCGGACAATGGCTGGTGTGCTTGGGCACGGGCGGCGTTTCGCTCGCCGCCTTGAGTATCGCGCGAGCACTGGGCGTACGTGTGATCCTCACTAGCCGCAGCTCGGAAAAATTGGCGCGCGCCGCTCTGCTGGGCGCCGAGCACGGCATCGACACCTCGCACACCGTCGATTGGGGGAATACCGTGCGAGCGCTCACAGCAGGCGAGGGCGCTCATCACGTGCTGGAAGTGGGCGGCGCAGGCACGATTGCCGAGAGCGTGCGTGCGCTGCGCCTAGGTGGCAGCCTGAGCTTGATCGGCGTATTGTCGGGTGCAGAGCCAAAACTCGACCTACGTCCGATCTTGATGCAGGACCTTCGCATTCAAGGCGTCTTCGTGGGTAGCCGAGCGACCTTCCTGCGCTTGCTCGAACTCGTCACGGCTCACGCGCTGCGCCCACAGATCGATCGAGTGTTCGAGTTCGACGACGCTCGAGCGGCCTTCGAGTACGCCGAAAGCGGTCAGCAATTCGGCAAGGTCGTAATCGCGCTGGCATGAGCGAGGAAGAGCGGGCTCAGTTCCAAAACGAGCTCAGTTCCCGGGTTTCTCGCACTTGGTGCTGGCGCCGATCAGTCGGCATTTTTGGCCGTGTTTACAGGTCTCATCCAGCACGAAAGCGCCACCTTTGCAGACCAAAATCTCGGCTTGGTCGGGAGTGCAGGAAAACGCCTGGCCCTCCAGCTTCTTGTCGCAGGCGTCGCCGAGCTTCGCGATCGAGGTATCGCAGGTAAGCTTGCCGGAAGACGACGCACAACCATTGGCGCCGCGGCATAGGTAGAAGCGCTGCATCGTGTGCTGCTTGCAGATCAGCACCTGGGAGCCGTCTCCAGAGCAAGCCTTCAGGCTTTCGTCCTGACAAACATCCCCGGGCTCGGCGATCGATGTGTCACACAGTGCACGGCCCTCGCTGCTCGCACAACCGCGTGGGCCACGGCAAGGCACCAGTGCATAGCGTCCGCCGTGGCAGGCGAGCATGCCAGCCGGGTTGATGCTGCAGCTCGCCGCGCCCTCGTCGTCCGTACTGCACGGGTCGCCGGCTTTGTTACCGCTGAAGTCACAACTGGTCCCCTTCTGCGTCGAGCGGCAACCACCCGGACCATTGCACGGGGACTCGATGAACTCGCCCGCTTGGCAAACGAGCTCGCGCCTGGCATCGAGGCAACGAGCCTCGCCCTTATCGCACGAGCTACCAACGGAAGGCTTGCAGTTCGCAAGCCAGAGCGGCGCGCTCAGGCACAGGGCGAGCAGAAGGAGGCGAAACTGCAAAACACGACCCAGTCTAGTCCCAAGATTGGCCGCGTGAGCACGCCATCCGCGGGATTTCGAAGCCTGCAGCAAATCGCCACATTATGGCCAATTCCTCGATATTCCTATCGATTCTCGAAGGGGAAGAAACGCCCTGTCGACCTGTCCGGAAGCGATTGCTCGTAGGCAGGGTCAAATTCGAGCGTCATACTTTCGCGTTCACGCGGAGGATGAATCACATGGGACTTCATATCGGCAGCATCGCGCCAGACTTCGAGCAGGACTCGACCGACGGCAAAATCAAATTCCACGACTACATTGGCACCGGTTGGGTCGTGTTGTTCTCGCACCCCAAGGACTTCACGCCGGTGTGTACGACGGAGCTCGGTCGAGCATCGCAGCTCAAGCAAGAGTTCGACAAGCGCAACGTCAAGATGATCGCGGTCAGCGTCGACGACGTGGCCTCGCACTCCAAGTGGGTGCCCGACATCGAGCAGACTCAAGACACCAAGATGAATTTTCCGATCTTGGCCGATTCGGATCGCAAAGTCGCCAAGCTGTACGACATGATCCACCCCGAGGCGAACGACACGTTGACCGTTCGGTCGGTATTCATCATCGACAACAACAAGAAAATCCGCGCCACCATTACCTACCCCGCGAGCACCGGTCGGAACTTCAGCGAAATTTTGCGAGTGATCGATTCCCTGCAGTTGACCGACAACTTCAAGGTGGCGACTCCCGCTGATTGGAAGGACGGCGATGATTGCGTAATCGTGCCGAGCATCACCGATCCCGCGGAGATCAAGCAGCGCTTCCCCAAGGGCCACCAGGAGCTCCGCCCCTATCTGCGGATGACGCCGCAGCCGAACAAGTAAACCTGTGCGCTCGAGAACGCGCGAGCTTGGTCGCTCGGCTCGCGCGTCTCAAGCTCGGTGTTGCCCGACACTCAGCGCGCCGGCTCCATAAAAGCAGCCCCCGGTTCTGGCCATCTTGGCGAGCACCGGCGCCGGTGCAAAGCGCGGTCCGAGCAAGCTCGCGCAGCCCTCCAAGCGGCGCACGACATCCACCGCACCCACGGCATCGACGTAGTGAAATGGCCCGCCTCGAAAGGCCGGAAAGCCCAGTCCGAAGATCGCGCCCACGTCACCGTCGCGTGCGCTACGCAAGACTCCTTCGCCGAAGCAATAGGCGGCTTCGTTGATCATTTGCAGCGCGCAGCGTTGCGCGATCTCCTCCTTGGGCAGCGTGCGCTTGGGCTCGACACCGAGCAGCGAGTAAACACTCGAGTCGACCAAGCGTTGCCCTTTCTCATCCCCTGCGTAGGAATAAAATCCGCGTTGATTTTTCTTGCCGAAGCGCTCGTCCTTCAGCAGCGCTTCGATCCCGGGTGGCGGAGCCATGCGCGCACCGAACGCCTCGTGCAAGATGTGTCCGACCTTGGCGCCGACGTCGATGCCGACCTCGTCCAACAAGGCAACCGGGCCGATCGGAAACCCCCACGCGACGAGCGCGGCATCGATTTGCTCGATGGGCACGCCTTCGGCAATCAAGAAGGATGCTTCGTTCAAGTACGGACCGAGAATGCGCGAGGTATAAAAGCCTGCGCCATCACGGACCACGATCACGGTTTTGCCTTGACGCTTGCCGAACTCGACCGAGCTGGCAATGACTCGAGGCAGGGTTTTGTCGGTGACCACCACTTCGAGCAATGGCATTTTGTGCGCGGGCGAGAAGTAATGCATACCGATCACCTGCTCCGGGCGGCGCGCCCCGGCCGCAATTTGTGCGATCGGTATCGACGAGGTGTTGGACGCGAAGATCGCCGTCTTTGGCGCATGCTGTTCGACTTCCGCCAGGACTTGACGCTTCAAATTCAGGT
>DATEPG010000293.1:0-12110 GCA_035273265.1 Polyangiaceae bacterium | reverse complement strand
GAGCCGAGATCGCGATCGTCCACGCCGCGAGCCCGCAGCGCGCAGCAATGGCCGCAGCCACGGCAACGACTTCGACGATCTGCCTCGCTACACGGTGAGCGACGCCAGCGCGCCAGCGCCAGCGCCAGTGCTCGTCGTGCCCAGCGCGCCCAGCGCCCTGGCCGCTGAAGTCGCGTCGAAACCTGCCGCGAGCGAACCGCTCTCGGCAGAGCCCGCGCGCGAGCGCTCGGAAGACGGTGACTTTGCGGCTGCTCGCGACGGCATCGCCGAAATTTACGTCAGCATCGGTCGCCGCGACGGCGCGCGCCCGAGCGACATCCAGACCATCTTGGAGCAAAGCGGCCTGCTTGCCGAGCAAACCGACTATATCCGCGTTCGCCAGCGCAATACTTTTGTCGGAGTCAAGACAGAGTATCTGGAAAAGGCAGTCTTGGCGCTGAACGGCGCGGCCATCGCAGGTAAGCCTGCATTTGCCGAGCCAGCCCGACAGCGCGACTGAACCGCGAGCAAGTGAGCAGCGAGCCCAGCGAACAGCGAGCGGCTGCTCGCGCAGGATTGTGCTTGCGTGCGCGAGTGGATTTGGCAGCATCTAAGGAATGCCCGAACGCCCCTCCCCCGACCTTGAGCGAATGCTCACCGACGTGGAGTGGGCGATGTCCAAGCAGTTTGCCGCGCGCGATCTGGTACCAATGCTGGAGAACCTGGTGCGCGCCGCACCCAGCGCCTCGGAAGCCGCCTATTTTGCCAAGTTGCGGCTCTCGGAGTTGATCGTGGGGGACGCGCCGTTTCGCGCGGCTCGCCTGGCGCGTGATGTGTTGGTGCGCGGCGAGAGCGACCGCGCTTGGGCGGTCTTGGGGCTCGCGCATACGCTGCTCGGGAACTACCGCGTGGCCGCCCGTTCCTACCGGCGCGCGCTGGTCCTGGCGCCGGATTGCGGCGTGTACGAACACAATCTGGGTCACGTCTTGGACGTTGCGCTCAACCGCCCCCACGACGCCTTGGCGCATCTCGAGCGCGCCCATCGGGAGCTGCCGGAAGAGAGCGAAGTTGCCAGCTCGTACGCTCATGCCCTGCTCCGTAGCGGCCAGCTGGACAAAGCGCGCAAGTTGCTCGCTCGGGCGGTCAAAAGCCCGCAGGAGGCGGACGACATCTTCAAAGCCTGGCAAGACGCGAACGGAAACTCACTGGGGAGAGGTCCGGGGCTCTGATTTTTCACGCCGATCGGCGTGAAACGGCATTTCTCGCGTTTGAGCCCTTTGCGTGAGCGGTCTCCGGAACTATCTGGATTCGCGCCATGCCTCATCGCCGCTCGCTCACTGCTCGCCTCGCTCTGGCTGCTCTTGCTCTGGTTGCGCTGTTCGCCGCTCACCCAAGCCACGCGCAACAGCGCCCGGCCGCTCCCGCCGCGCCCCCGCCAGCAGCGCCGCTGCCCGCGCCCCAGGTCGAGCCGCCGATGCCGGATGTCTCTGATCCGCTGTTGGTTACGCCCCCGCCGCCGGCTCATGTCTTGGAATCCTGGCAGCAAGCCCTGGCGCTGGTGCGCGACCAGTCGGTGAGCATGCGCTTGGCCCGTGTCAACGTGGAACGCGCGGAGGCTCAGGTGCGCGCCGCCTTGGCTCCTGCGCTGCCGCAGCTGCTCGGCACCGCGGGCGTGACCAAATACATGCTCAAGGGCGAGGTGCCGGATGCCATGGGCAACCCCATCTCCCGTCCCAATCCGTCTACAATCTGGAACGCGCAGCTCGGACTCACCGTGCCCATTTTTCGGCCCTACGTTTGGTCGACCTATGGCAGCGCCAAAGACGCAGTCGACGCCAGCCGCTTGTCCGTGAAGGAAACCGAACGCCTGGTCGTCGGCGGCCTCGCCAATGTCGTCGTCAACGTGGTTACCGCGGAGCGCCTGGCCGAAGTCAGTCGCAGCTCGCTGACGGCCGCACTATCCACGCTCGATCTGACCAAGCGCCGCGCGGCGTTGGGCGCCTCCAACACGCTCGACGTGCTGCGCGTCGAGGGCGAAGCGTCGTTGGCGCGCGCGCAGGTCGTGACCACGACGGAGACCTTGATGCGCACGCGCGAGGCGCTCGGAACGGCGCTCGGATCCGCCGACTCCTGGGGCGTGATGCCGGACATCAAGCTCGATTCGCTGTCCACGGACGCGCAGCGGGTGTGCCGTCCCGAACAGGACATTTCCGCACGCACGGACGTGCGCACCGCCAATGCCAACTTGGGCGTTACGGAGCGGCGCCTGAAAGCCGTCGACTACGCCTACCTGCCGACCGTCGACGGCGTGTCAGCGCTGTCATTTCAAGACCCCAATTTCCCGATCAACAATCGCCCCGTCAACTGGACGATCGGCGCCTTGCTGACTTGGAACATCTACGACGGCGGATTGCGCGGCGGACAGCGCATGGCCGCGGCGGCGGAAGTCGGCAGCGCACGCGCCCAGCTGGCCGAGACGCGCCGCAGCGCTTCGCTCGAAGTGAAGCAGGCGCTGCGCAACATTCAGGTGGCAGAGGCCAACTTCACCGTGGCCGCCAAAACGCGAGAGATCAACGCGGAGACCGTGCGTCTGTCCAAGATCAGCTTCCTGAACGGCAGCGGCACCAGCTTCGATTTGGTGCTCACCGAGCGGCAATTGCGCGTCTCGGAGGCGGACTTGGCGGTGCGTGAGTTCGCCGTGTTGCAAGCCAAGATCGCCGCGCTGCTCGCGCTCTCGACCTGCAGTCTGCCCTGAGGGCGCTAGCCACCGGGCAGGGCCGGAAACCCCGAGCCCAGCCACCCCAGAGCTGAAAATAGGCTCGAAACGCTGCTCGGCGGGAATGGGCCGCGCATTTGCGGGTTACTGGCCTTCGGTGAGGCCCAGCGCGCGTGGAGCAGGGCCAAAGGCCGAATCATGCCGATTTGCAACCGTACTGTCCGGGCACTAGGTTCTCACTCGTGACCGGCACGAAAGACAAGTGGTTCTATGCCCTGCTCGCGACGACCGCAGCGAGCTTCGCGTATCTGATCGGATACATATTTCTGGTCACGCCGCTGGCCCAGCTGCAAGCGGGCGGTTTGGCGCAAAAGATCTTCTATTTTCACGTCCCCGCGGCGTACGCCATGTACCTGTGTGGCGTGGTTTGCTGCGTCGCCAGCGCGCTCTATCTCTACAGCCCGACGGACGCGCGTGACGCAGCCGCTCGCGCCGGCGCCGACTGCGCGGTGGTCTTCGGCGCGATGGTTCTCGGCAGCGGGCCGCTCTGGGCGAAGAAGGCTTGGGGCGTGTATTGGACCTGGGATCCACGGCTCACGACCACGCTGCTCAGCGTGCTGGTTTTCGTCTCCGTAGTCATGCTCCGGGCATTTGCCGGCAATGGCGAGGCCGAGCGCAAGTTCGCATCGGCCCTCGGAGTGCTCGGCACGGTCACGCTTCCGATCATTCACTACGCAGTGCAGATGTGGGGCGGCAACCACCCCACCGTGATCACCAAGACGGGCGGCGGCCTGCGCCACCCCGCCATGTCACACGCCTTGCTCGTCGGCTTCGTGGCCATGACGTTGCTCGCAGGCTTGCTCTTGTGGTGTCGCTCGCGGCTCACGCTCTCCCTCTCGCGCGTGGCTCGGCTCGAAGAGCAAGCCATTGCCACCGGCCAAATCGACTATTGAGACCCCGCTCATGACCCAAGCCCAACCAGACTCTGCCAGTTCCGCCACATCGGCTACGCTTTCAGACCCCAGCTCCCGCTCCACGGAGTTCGTGGCGGTCCAGGGAGGCGGCGAAACCACCAGCGCCGCTTCGTTGCTGATCGCCGCATACTTGCTGATGTGGGGGCTGTTGTTCGTGTTCGTGTTCCTCAGCTGGCGTCGCCAGGCCCGCGTCGAAACGCGCATCACCGAGCTAGAAAAGGCGATCGCCGCTGGCGGTGGAGACGGCCGCGCGGGACAATAAGCGGCGCTTCGATGACCGCTGAGCATTTCATTTTCATTCCGGGCGTGCTCCTGGTTGGCATCGCCCTCGGCTATTCGTTCGGTGCGCGGGCGGTGCGCGCCGAAATGTCTCGGATGCGTCGCCGCACCAAGGAGTAAGTGCATGCTGAATTTCGGACTTTCGGACGACCAACGCGCCTTGATCGACGTCGCCAAGCGTTTCGCGAAGGAACGCATCATCCCCGTCGCCGCTGAATGCGACCGAGAGAGCCGCTTCCCGAAGGACGTGTTCGTGGCTGCGCACGAGCTCGGGCTAGTGAACGCCTCGGTGCCGACCGAATACGGCGGCCCCGGCATGGGCGAACTCGAGAACGCGCTGATCGCCGAGCAGCTCGCTTACGGCTGCACCGGCATCCAAACCAGCATGCTGGCCAATACCTTGGCCCTCACCCCGATCAAGCTCGGTGGCAACGAAGAGCAGAAGAAGAAGTACCTGGGCATGCTCACGGCCGAGCCGCTCTTCGCCAGCTATTGCACGACAGAACCGAGCGGCGGCAGTGACGTCGCCGGCCTCAAGACCAGCTTCAAGGCGCACGGCGACGACTATGTATTGAACGGCGAAAAGTGCTGGATCACCAACGCCAGCTTCGCCAGCTTCTACGTGGTGTTCGCGACCTCGGACGCTTCCAAACGCCACCGCGGCATCGCGGCCTTCATCGTCGATCGCGAAACTCCGGGGTTACGCGTAGGCAAGCACGAAGACAAGCTCGGTCAGCGCGCGAGTGACACCGCCGCCGTGCACTTCGAAGACGTGAAAGTGCCCAAAGCCAACCTGCTCGCCCCCGAGGGCGAGGGCTTCAAGTTGGCCATGGAAACCTTCAACCAAACCCGCCCGGACATCGGCGCCATGGCCACCGGCCTGATGCAACGCTGTCTGGACATTTCGGTTGCCTACGCCAAAGAGCGCAAGGCGTTCGGCGTGCCAATCTCGGAACACCAGCTGGTCCAGGCCATGCTCGCAGAAATGGCGATCGGCACCGAAGCGACTCGCCTTTTGTATCAAAAAGCCGCCTGGAACCTGGACAATGGCGTGCGCGACCCGATCGTCTCGAGCTACGCCAAGGCCTACGGCGCGGACAAAGCCATGCAAACGGCGCTCGATGCCGTGCAGATCTTCGGCGGCAATGGCTACGTCAAAGACTACCCACCAGAGAAGCTGATGCGCGACGCCAAGGTGCTGCAGATTTACGAAGGCACGAGTCAGATCCAGCGCTTGGTGATCGCCCGCGCGCTGGTGAAGTAATCGGACTAACGCGCGCCGATGAACACGCCCGCGTTGTTGGCGCGGGTCACGCGCGCGCGCAAGTCCCCCTCGCTTTGATCGATCTCGGGGCCCTTGACGCCGCGTGCACGGCGTTGCTTCAAGAACGCCAATTCGATCAACGCCAGCTGCTTCTTGCGGCTCTGTCCGTAGCCGCCCGGACTGCCCATCAAGTTCGACAGGTTCCAGAGCGGTACGAACATCCAATAGCTGACGGTGCGTGCCAGCTCCTTGGGATGCAGGAGCCGGCCCACTTCGTCGATCAGGCCGCGCAGCACGATTGAGCGATCGCGCACGGCCAGCGTGACGATGAGCGTGAAAAAGAGCAGATCGAAGGTCCAGAACACCAGGAACTTCATCAGCAGCCCCATGCCGCCGTCGTACAAGAAAGTGACCAAAAAATTGTGCAAGAAGTGCAAGCCCATGGCGGACATCCAGCCCGCGATCGGCGCGACGAACTTGAGCGCGGGGCTCTTGGTTTCCGTGGCCACGCCGATCCCGAGTCCGGTCACGGCCGTGAAGGAGGCGTGGCTCAGCCCGGCCGCGACCGTGCGAACGAGGTACAACGCGAAGGCCTGAGTACTCCCTTGGGAGGCAGCCGAGCCCACGTACAGCACGTCCTCCGTCAAGGTGAAGCCGAGGCCGATCACGCCGCCGTAAATCGCGCCGTCCAGGGGCCCGTCGACCTCGTGTAGCCAAACGGCCGACACCAGCCAGAGCAGCAAGAGGCCAATGCCTTTGGCTGACTCCTCCACGAAAGGAGCCACGAAGGAAGCCGTGGAAGATTGCACGATCTGGCTATTTTCGGGCGCGCTGAGGGCGGCGCTGAGCACGCCTTGGCCGACCCCGTTCATCACGACGGAGATCAGGGTAGCGACCACAGCGCCCCAGAAAAATACCGCTGTTAGAAGCCAAACGGGCTCCGGCTCGTAGCGATCCATGCCCTTGATAATCAAGAAATAGACGAACACGGTCGGCGCAATGACCAGGAACGCCAGGAACCAAAGCATGAACACGCGCCGAGCCTAGCCGAACGAGGCCGAACCAGCACAGAAAAGCAGCGCCGCGGACGCCCAGGCAACGGTTGAGCTTTCGGCACGATGCGCTAAGTTGCGCCCGTGTTCGGATTCTCGTTCAGTGAATTGCTCATGATCTGCGTCGTCGCGCTGATCGCCGTGGGCCCCAAGAAGCTCCCGGGGATGCTCCACAGCCTGGGCCAATTTTTGCGCAAGATGCGCAACATGACCAACGATGTCCGCAACCAGACTGGCATCGATCAACTCTTGCGCTCGGAGGGCCTGCACGGCGGCCTGAACGAGCTGCGCGGGCTCTTGCGTGGCAATCACGGGATCTCGTTCGACCCGCCGCACGTGTCCACGTCGACGGCCAGCGCCTCCGGCGGCAGCGACGCCAGCAGCAGCGAGCCCAACGCGATCGGCAGCGAGCCGATCATGCATCCGCGCATCGACGACCCCTACGCGCACATGGACATCGACAGCACGCGCGAGTACCCACTCGAAGGAGCCGACGCCTACGGCGCGTTGCCCGACGATCTACTGTTCGACGAGCCTCACGTCGCGGCGCCTGCAGCTGAAGCGACCGCCGAAGCAACACCTGAAGCCACTCCTGAAGCGACGACCCCCAACGCATGAGCGACAATCCAGAAGATCACGTAATGACGTTCTGGGAGCACTTGGAAGAGCTCCGGGGGCGGATGGTACGCATGATCCTTGCGTTCATCGTTGGCGGCGGCACGGCTTGGTATTTCAAGGTCGAGCTCATGAACGTCTTGGCCAAGCCGTTCATCGAGTCCTGGGAAAAGGGGCACCACGAAGGCACCGCCAAATTCACGGTGTTGGCGCCTGCCGACGCGTTCATGGCCTACGTCCAGCTCTCGGCCATGGCCGGCGCGGTGTTCGCCTTGCCGATCGTGCTCTATCAAATCTGGGCTTTCATCGCGCCCGGCCTGTATTCACGCGAGAAGCGCTATGCGATTCCGTTCGTGTTCTCGTCCTGCGGCTTGTTCGTGGCGGGCGGATACTTCGGCTTCAAATTCGCGTTCCCGAAGGCATTCGACTTCTTGCTCGGGTTCACTGGCAGGCTCGGTGCCGGCATCGACATCGAAGCGAACGTGACGGTCAGTAAGTACATCGACTTCGTCACCCACATGCTGATCGCGTTCGGTGTCGCCTTCGAGCTGCCCGTGCTGGCCTTCTTTCTGTCCATCGCCGGCCTCGTCGACTACAAGCAGCTGATCAAGTTCTTCCGCTATTTCATCGTGCTTGCCTTCGTCATCTCGGCAATACTCACGCCTCCCGATCCGCTGAGCCAACTGCTGCTGGCCATCCCACTCTGCGGCCTGTACGGCGTCGCAATCGTCGTGGCTTATTTTTTCGGGCGCAAACCGCTGCCCGCCGAAGAGCCGCCTCCGGCCGAGTAGCGCCGGCTCGGGGGCAGCGGCTCAGTCTTCGCGAGCGTACGGCTCGCCGCGGAGGAGCGTCATCGAGCGATACAGCTGCTCGAAGAGCATGACGCGCGCCAGGCGGTGCGGAAAGGTGAAGGTCGAAAGACTGAGGCGCACGTCGGCTTTGGCCGAGAGCGCGCTCGGAATGCCTTCGGCTCCGCCAATCACGAAGGCCACGTGGCCTTTGCCGCGGGCGCCCCAACGCTCCAGGCGCGTCGACAACTCGCTGCTGCTGATGCGCTCACCGTTCACCTCGAGCGCGACCACGAAGGCGCCGTCGGGGATGGCTTTGGCCAGCCCCGCAGCGTCCTTGGTCTCGATTTCGTCGCACTTTACGTAGCGCGAAAGGCGACCCAGGTAGTCGTTGGCCACGGCCCGCATTTCGCGCTCTTTGATGCGGCCTTCGGCGATGACGAACAGCTTCACCCGGCGTCAGGCGTCGCGTCAGGCACTTGCAAGCGACGCGCGTCCATCCACAGGCCGTCGATATCGTACAGCGAGCGCGTGTCGGCCGAGAACACGTGCACCACGATATCCACGAAATCGAGCAGCACCCAATGACCCTTGGGTAGACCTTCGACCGAGATCGCGTTCCAGCCGAGCTTGGACAGCGCGCCATCGACGCCATCGGCGATGCTGGCCACGTGACGGTCGCTTTGGCCGGTCATCAGCACCAAGTAGTCCGCATAATCGACCTTGCCCGTGACATCGATGATCTCGACGTCGATCGCCTTCTTGTCGAGGCCGGCGCCAGCGGCGGCCAGCGCCATTTTCTGGGCGTCCATCGACGGGCCGGGCATGCGGGCGGCGCGGGGAGGAGTCGATGCCCGGGCGGGCTTTTTGAAAACTTTAGTCGTCGCCTTTTTCGTCACAGAGATAAAACCTCGTCGGCACCGCGAACATTGCACCTACCCTGCGCTGATCGCCCGGCAAGCCTAGGGAGTTTACCTCACCTCGGGCCAGCATCCAGGGAAAGCTCGGGTTCGACCGCTGCTGGGCTCCCCCCGTCTACGCCCTCGCTCACGCTGCCCGCTTCTGCCTCGCTACCCGCGCTGGCGTTTTCTGGCTGCCAAGGCGTGACAAGCGGCGGTTCGTACTCGGGCGGCGGCGTCCCAGCAGGCAAACGACGGCCCGAGCAGGCTGCCACTGCCAGCCCGAGCAGGACGGACCCCAGGGCAAGCTTCACAGCGCCACCCCGCCCGGGCCCGCGGGCGTGCGCCCCGCATCGCTTTCGGCGCCGGCATCGGGCTCGGTTTCTTCTTCTTCTTCATCCTCCTCCGCGATGCCAGGTTCGCCCAGCACTCCCTCGCTGGGTCGCGGGGGAGCGGCATCCGTGCCAGCGGCACGCGCGCCACGCGCACCCGGAGGCGCCGAAGCGAGTTCGTAGCTCGCGGGCGGCGGAGCCGGTTCGGGTGCTGGCGAGCGGCAGGCCGCGAGCAACAGGAGTAGGCCGCTCGCCCCGAGCGACCACAGCCGTAGCGAGCGTGAATGTCTCGAGCTTTGCAGGGTCATTGCCAACGTTCCTGGTCGACCGCGCGCAGCGTCTCGAGCAAATCGTGACCTGGGCGATAGGCGAGCGCGGTACGCGCTCGCGAGTCGTCCACCATGCATACGTAGCGGATGAAATCGAGCTCCGGAGCGGGAAACGAAGTGACCCGCCAGCGAAATAGGCGGTCGACCGCCGCACGGGCCACGCTGTGGGGAACGCCCACCGCGGTGCGCTCCAGCAAGGCGAGCGCACGCGACAGCGGCACCGGCGGCGGTCCACCGATGTTGAAGATCCCGCGCACGCCCGGCGCGAGCGCCGCGCGCAACGCCCACACCACGTCGTCTTGATGGACGACTTGCATCATCGGATCGAAGCCCAGCAACGTGGGCACCACCTTCAGCCGCAGGTAGTTGCTGGGCGCGTTGTGCACCGTGCCCAAGATGTGCGAGGGGCGTAAAATAACCGCCTCGGTCTGCGGATAGCGCCACAGATAGGACTGCGCGCTCATGTCCAGCCCGACCAAATCGCGAATTTCACTGAACGGCCCCGCGCCGAGCAGCGGCGCATCTTCGTTCAGGAACACCGGGTTGTCGTGTCTCGGCCCGTACACGTTGGCGCTCGAAAGCAGAACCACCTTGGGCACTTTGTAGCGTTCCGCGTACTCGAGCAAATGTTGGAAAGCGACCACGTTCCAGGAATGGTGATCCTCCACGCTATCGCGCGGATTGTGCATCACCCCCAGATGCACCAGCGCGCGCACGTTGCCGGAGCGAAATACATCTTTGGTGCGCTTGCTGCGAATGTCGGTTTCGTGATGCTCGATATCGCGCGGACGATCGGGGAACGCGCGTCGATCGAGGCCGATCACTCGCATCTCGCGGTGCAGCACGCGCGTCAGACGCCGTCCGAGCCGACCGCAAATGCCGGTGATCACGACGGCTCGATCGTCTGCCGCGTCCGCCGCTAGGCTCAAAGAAATACGCTCCGCCGACTGGCGAGTCCGCGACGGAGCATGTCCGAGATGGTCTGGCGCACGAGCCAGACTTTATCGGCGACCAGCGTGTCGTCGTCCTCGGGATCACCCTTGAAGCGCATGGGCTCGCCGAAGTGAATTCGATACTTGGTGGGCAGCGGCATTTGCGCGCCGGGCACGAACAATTGCGGAATCAGCGGGAAAACAGGGATATCGAGCAAGCGCGCGGCCCACTTCAGGTTGCCCAGACTCACGTATTGCTCTTCGGCGCCAATTACAGCCACGGGCACGATCGGTGTATCGGTTTCAATCGCCAGGCGCATGAAACCAAGTCCGAATTGCTCCAGCTGATAGCGGCGATCGAACGGCTTCGACACGCCCCGAATGCCCTCCGGAAAGGCCAGCAGCACCTCGCCCATCTCCAGCAGTCGGCGTGCGTTCTCGGGCACGCCCACGACCTGCCCCACACGATTGAAGAAGGCCGATACGAACGGCAAGGTGGCCGTCCACTTTTCGACCATTGCGCGCATCACGCGCGGCGGGTTGGCGTCGAAGAACAAAGCGGAGCCGACAATCGCCGCGTCGATCGGCACTTGTCCGGAGTGATTGGCGACCAGCAGCACGCGGCCCGCGGGCACATTTTCGATCCCGAACACCTCGGTTCGGAAATACATGCGATGAAAAAACGCCAGCGTGATCGCCGCGTTGCTGGCGGTGCTCGGATCGAAGCCGAACGGGTCGCCGCCGAGGTCGAGATAGCGTGCTTTCAAGGTGGCCACGCGCTGCTCGAAGTCCCGCCCCAAGAGCCGCGTTTTCAGCTCGTCGGCAGCCGCACGCGCGGCCGCCCGCAGACGCTCCAGAAGCGGCAGAGTGCCCTCCGCTACGTCGGCCAGTCGCGCTAGTGCATTCCGAGACTCCATCGCCGCGTCGAGTCTTGCCGCCTCCCGCCCTCACCGCAATCGCTTTCGCAGCTTTCCCCCGAGCCAGAGGGGCCGGCTCGCGCGCCGCTGTCCGCCGGCGCGAGGTTCGGTGAACTCGGCCAAACTCGAAAAAAGCGTTAGGTTGCCGGCGATGCCTCCGGAGAGCGTGATTCCAGCCCCGCTTCAGCCTGGCTCGCGGATCCGCGTGATCGCCCCCTCCGGGCCGTTCGATCGCACGCTGGTGCTGCGCGGCATGGCCTGGCTCGGCCAGCGCTACCGCGTCGAATTCGACTGGTCGATCTTCGAACGCAGCGGTTTTTTGGCCGGCAATGACAGCCGGCGGCTCGTCGAACTGAATCGCGCCCTGGCCGATCCGGGTCTTGGCGCGATCGTCGCCGCCCGTGGTGGCTACGGCCTCACGCGCATTGCGCACCTCGCGGAGTACGGGCCGTTCGTGCGTCATCCCAAGTGGATCGTCGGCTTTTCGGACATCACGGCGCTGCACGTGGAGGCGGCCGCCCTCGGTATCGCCTCGATGCACGGCCCGAACGCGGCAGCCCTCGGCAGAAGCGATGACTGGACTCAGCAGCGCTTCATCCGCGCGCTGGAGACCCCGCACGCAACGACGCGCTTCGAGGGCCTGCGCGCGCTCCGTCCCGGGGCAGCTCGGGGGATCTTGGCCGGCGGCAACTTGAGCCTGTTATTTACGTGTCAGGCGACCGGACGCCTGCATTTGCCCGCAGGCGCAATCCTGCTGCTCGAGGACGTCACCGAGTCGGCCTATCGAGTCGACCGCATGCTGAGCGCGCTTTTGGCGTGCGGCGCCCTCAACGATGTCAGCGGCGTCGTGATCGGCGATTTCAGCGATTGCCCGGACTCACATCGCGTGTCCGTGCAAGCCGTGCTCGAGGAACGGCTCGCCGGGCTGGGCGTGCCCGTGGTGAGCGGCCTTCGCTTCGGTCACGAGCGCTACAACGAATTCGTCGCGCTCGGCGTCGTGGCCGAGCTCGACGCCGATGCCGGGCTGCTCGCAG
>DATEPG010000292.1:0-5139 GCA_035273265.1 Polyangiaceae bacterium | reverse complement strand
TGGTACGCATCTTCTCGCCGCTCTTCATGATCAACTCCGAGCCGCGCGCCTGCTGGGCGGTAGCTGCGGCGATCTGCTGCACCGTTGCGGCGATGCGGCCGATGGCGTCGGTCACTTGCTTACTGCCCTTGGCCTGCTCGACCGTCGCTCGGGCAATGGCGCGCACCATGTTGGTGCTCTTTTGCGAACTCTCCAGAATTTTCTTCAGCGCGCGTTCGGCCTCGTTCGACACTTCTACGCCGCGGTCGACGTTTTGTGCGCCGCGTTCCACGGCTTGAATCGCGTTTTTGCTTTCGGCTTGAATCGTCTTGATCAGATCCGCGATTTCCTTGGTGCTGGCGCCCGCGCGCTCGGCCAAGTCTTTGATCTCGTCGGCGACGACGGCAAAGCCCTTGCCGTGTTCGCCGGCCTGAGCGGCGATGATCGCGGCGTTGAGCGCGAGCAAGTTGGTCTGCTCAGCGACGTCATCGATCACGTTCAAGATCTGGCCGATGGCGTCGATCCGCGAACCGAGGTTCGAGATCACTGCCACGGCTTCTTGGCTGCTCTCCTTGATGCGGTAGATTTCGCCGATCGTCTTGAGGATCGCTTCTGCGCCGCGCTCGGCGTCCTGCGCCACTTCTTCGGACAAGCGCGCGGTTTCGTTGGCGTTCGACTGCACCTGGTCGATGGACACGTCCATCTCGTTCATGCTCGAGGAGGTTTCCTCGGCCGTGAGCGAGAGCGCATCGACGTTCTTGGCGACTTCCTTGATCGAATACGCCATCTCCTCGATCGAGGCCACGGTCTCGCGGACGCTGGCAGCGAGCTCCAAGATGTTGCCGCCGACCTGCTCGTTCGTGGCAGTCATCTCCAGTACCGACGAGCTGGATTCTTCGGCGCTGGCTGCGAGCACCTCCACGTGCTGGGCGATCTCGCGTAGCGCGTTGGTGACCTCTTTGACGTAGCGCGCGCTCTCGTCGCTGGCGTTGAGCTGCGCCGCGACGCCCTCGGTCAGCGTGCGTACGGCGGAAGAGAGCGACGCAGCGGCCTCCTGCAGTTCGGTCTCGTTGCGATTGCTGCGCGCGCTGAGCTCTTCGAACTTCTCGTGCGCTTCCTCCAGCTCTTGATAGATCTGGACGACGGCGACCGGCGCTCCGGCGGGGGCGTCTGCCTTCTTGCCGTCGAGCACGCGGCGAACTGCGGCTCGCAGGGAGTCGAGCAGCTCAGGGGAGACTGCCTCAGCTGGTGCGCTCAACACTGCGAGCGCTGCGGCGAGGAACACCATCAACGCGCAGCCATTGGCGGACACGATGTTGAAGTGGCCCAAGATGGCCGCCAAGAGCGTGATCGCCCCAAGGACGATGATGGTCGTGAGCTGACGCGGTGAGATGCGGATCATTGCGTGCGGCCGTGTCCCCAAATGAGCGGAAGACCTGCGAGCCTAACACTACTTTTCCGCGCCTTCACACGGCCGGATTCCGTCCGGCCCGGCCGCTCACCTACACGAGACCCGCCATGGCCTGTGTTGCCGCGCCCGCAATTGGCGCGTGTTCACTTGCTGCCGCGTTGTCGCGCTCGTTGCGCCCTTATTTAACCGAGGGCGGGCTTTGCGGCTTCTTGGCAGCCCGCGGATCACCAGGCCTGCGCGCGGGCGGCGCGGTTGCTGCTGGGGGAGGCAAGGGCAGGGTGGCCGGTGGGGGGAGTGTTGCAGAAACGGGTGGTCCGGACGGTGTGTGTGCAACGGGCACATCCGGTCGTCGTCCCGAGGGACCGGGCGCAGTCGGGCCGGCCGCTGGTGGGGGGGGCGTGGCCGGCGGCGGCGGACGCGTGACCACGACTGGCTGAGCGGGCGTGCGTGGGGGCGGGCTAGCGGCTACCGGTACGTACACCGGGCCGGCTGGCGAGGCGGGTGCGTAGACCGGCGTCGAGGGTGAACTCGGGCCCGAGTGAAGGTGGATCGTGCACGCGTTCGCCGCCAAAAGCAGAAAGCCGGTCACGCCTGCCGAGACGATGCGGTAAGCCACGTCTAAATATACACCGTCCGCGCTGATTCCTTCCCGCGTCTCGAGCTTTTTCATTCTTCGCTCGCTGGTGCCTCTTGCAAAAAGCTCGGTCCGGAGACGGGCAGCTCCACGCTGAACGTCGCGCCGCCGTCTGGGCTCTCGGAATAAGCGATTTCGCCTCCGTGCTCGAGCACGATGCGCTGCGCGATCGCCAGCCCGAGCCCCGTGCCGCCGGGTTTGTTGGTGGCGTACGGCTCGAACAATCGCGCGCGCATTTCCGGCGAAAGGCCCGGGCCATTGTCACTCACCACGATCGCCACCTTGCCTGTGCCCGAGGGACGCACGTCCACCCGCACCTCGGGCGGGAAGCTGCGCGGCTCGGGCCACGATTCAGCGGCATACTGCGCGTTTTGGAGCAGGTTGCTGACCAGCTGCACGAGCTGATCGCGATCGGCATTCAGCGCTGGACAGGGGCTGCTCGTGAAGACGACGCGAGCGCCACTGCTGCCGTGCAGGCTGGCTTGTGCGCGGACCATATCTACGACATCGAGCGGAGCAGGGTTCGGCGCTGGTAGCCGCGCGAACTCGGTGAACTCGCTGACGATGCGCGTAATCCGCTGCACTTCCTCGAGCACGGTGCGCGTGGCTTCGTCGAAGTAGTCGTCGAATGCCGGATCTTGGCGGGCGCGCAAGCGCCGCAAGGTTTCGACTGCGGCTCGGATAGGGGCCAGCGGATTTTTGATTTCATGCGCGACCCGACGCGCAATCTCGCGACGGGCCGCGATCCGCTCGGTGGACGCCAGTCGCTTGCGGAGCGCAGTCAGATCGGCGATCGCTCGATTGAAAGCGTCGGCGAAGGCGCGGATTTCGGCGGCGCCGCGGGCCGCCACCGGCTTTGGTTCGCCGTGGGCGACCGCGCCCGCTTCACGCGCTAGCTCGACCAACGGCCGGCTCAGGCTCTTGGACAGCAAGAGTGACACGACCAACGCGGCGACGAGCGTGCCCACACCGATCAGTGAAATCGTCAGATCCAGATCTTCGAGCGCCGAGAGCAGCGGTACGCGCGATCGAAACGCGCTAATTTTCTTGTGACCCAGCTCCGGAAGGTCCAGCACGCTGACCATGCGTTCCTCGGTCGCCGTCAACGTCTCGAAACTGAGGCTCACGTTGTAGGCGGCGCCAATTTTCGCCAAAAGTGGTTCCAAGTGGCGCGCTGAGTAAACCCCCACCCACAAGCCTTTGTGCTCGCGCGAACGATGCACGCAGCCGTATTCGATGGCGAGCGGCGGTGTGCTGCGTACGCCCGCCTTGGTCGCGTGCTCCAGGTAACCGGCAAGCAGCGGGCCTCGCGCCGAATTGCCCGGCGTGTGCGACCCCAAGATTTCGGCGCTGGAGCTGACCACGTATAGTTCGTCGAGCCGCAGCGCTTGAGCGAGCTCCGGCACGCGCACACTGATTGCCAGTCGTCTTTGATCGAGATCTCCCGCTTCGAGGCCGACCAAAGCGCTGTCGACCAACGGGTCGTGTCGGCACAAGGGTTCACTGAGCAGCGGCAAGCCCTCGAGCTCGTCCGCAAGTTCGCGGCCTAGTGGTTCCAAGGCTTGTGCGAACTGATCGCGAAAGCGCTGCTCTTCGCTGCGGTGCCAGGCCTCACGCACGCCGAAGCCGAGCGCAATGATCGTGGCTAGGCTGAGAGCACCAATGGCGAGCAGGAGACGCTGAGCGAGAGTCACTCAGCTCGGCTTCGGTTCGGCGGTCGCGGCCGCCGCGCAGCGTGCGCAGATACAGGCCAGGTTCTTGGCCTGGCTCGGCACACGCTCCAGTGCAGCGCTGCTGATCAGAGCGCTGAAGCACCAGCACTCGGTCTTGCCCTGGCTGAGCCCGCAGGCGTTCGGTTCGCCGCAGGTCGGGCACTTGCTGGGGTCGACTTCGCTCGCCATCGGAAGGCCGCAGGTTAGCAGCAAAGGAGGCTCGATTCGAGCGCTTCAAAGTAGCGGATCGGACTCGTAGTTCTGCAACAATCCGCGATAATTGTCGGCTTCGGGGACGCCCGAGAGGTGCTCGAGCCGCGCGGCCTCTGCAACCGAGTAGCGCGCGGCCGCGGCCGCCAGCGCGCGTTCGGCGCGCGAGAACTTGCGACCCCGCGCCGTCTGATACTCGTCGACGAAGGCTCGCGCTTCGGCGGCGCTGGGCGTGAGTACCGCGGGGATGTCCCACTGCGCCGTGAATCGCGCCGCGGCGCGGCCGACGCATTCGGCCTCCGAAGCGGCGTGCACGGAGTCCGAGTCGTAGACGGCGCACACTGCGTCGTCACGGAAGCGAATGTTCTTCACGCCCCAATCGAGGTGCACGGCCAGCAGCGGTAGTTTGCTCTTCTTCAACTCGAGCTGCGCTGCACGGCCATGCGCGGCGATGAAGCGAGCGTCCTCGTCGTCGATCTCGCGCGTTTCCCAGATACGTTGCGGAGCGGGCCAAAGTGCTTGTTGGCGACCCGGCGCGAGCGGTAGCAGGCTGGTGTCGAGCGTCGAGAGTAACGTATTCAGCTCCGCCAAGCTGCGTGCCAGCTCGCGTCGCACGGGCGGCTCGTGCGGGTTTCGATGGGCGCCGTCGAGGTAGCCGTAGAATGCGGCGAATAGTCCGTCGTCGGCCTCGAAAATCTCGCTGCGCTGGCGGGCGACAGGAAATCCTTCGCCAGCCGCCACGGCCAGGCAGCGGTGCATGGCGGACAGTTGGGAGTGGCTGAGGCTCCGGTTGAACAGTTTGAGCACGGCCGGCTCACCGCTCGCGAGCACGAGACCGAACACTGCCCCAACGCTCTTTTTTGCGAACAGCGCGCCGCTCGGTGACACGCCGAGCTGAGCTTGCGTGAGTTCGTCGACCCAGCGCTCGATCTCTTCGTAACCGCGATCACCCGTCAACGTCGCAAGATCGGCTTTGTAGGTTCGGTCGCGAAACTCCCCGCCCAAGATCTCGGCCAAGGGTTGGACGCGATAGCCGCGCACTACGGATTCCATTGCCCTCAGTGTCCAGAGCACAGCCGGCGCGCGTCAATCACCCGTACCGCTAAGTGCGCGAAAGGTGGGTTCTGTGGGGGAACTGCTCCGCCTGGGCCGGTCGGGCTGGCGCGGCCGAGGCGCCCGGGCTGGAATTGAAG
>DATEPG010000291.1:0-2390 GCA_035273265.1 Polyangiaceae bacterium | reverse complement strand
CTTGCTCACGGTCGTCATCGGTGCGCTCGACATCATCCTCAAACACCCGGAGAACACGGAGCGTCGCACCCGGCTCGGCGAGGCCGCGTTAGCCGCAGCGAGACGCGGCGAGCGTCTTACCGCGCAGCTGCTCGCTTTCGCCCGACGTCAGCCATTGCGCTCCGAGCCCTGCGATCTGAATGATCTGATTCTCGAAGGCGAGCCGCTCATTCAACGCGCGGTGGGCGAAGCCCTCTCGCTCGATCTGCGCTTGAGCGAAGCGCCCGCAACGGTTCGCATCGATCCGGCGCAGTTCGAATCCGCGCTGCTCAATCTCATCGTGAACGCGGTCGATGCGACACCGGCAGGCGGTGCCATTGCAATTGAGACAGAGGTGCGTGATCTCGCGGAGAGCGAATGTCCGGAGGTCAAACCCGGACGCTACTTCGGCGTGCGCGTCACCGACACCGGACAAGGAATGACGCGTGACGTGTTGAATCACATCTTCGAGCCATTCTTTACCACCAAGCCGGCGGGGAAGGGCACAGGTCTTGGATTGAGCCAGGTATACGGGTTCGTAAGGCAATCCGGGGGCACGGTGCGTGTGCACAGTGCACTGGGACAAGGAACGACCTTCGAGCTGTATCTCCCGGTGCTCCACGAGGGGAGACAAGTCAAACCCGTCGAGGAACCACAGCATCAAGGCGGCTTGACCCTCAACATCCTCCTCGCCGAGGACGATGCCTCGGTTGCAGCCATCACCGAGACCATGCTCAGGAATCTCGGGCATCAAGTGACGCGTACGCTCGATGCGCATCAAGCGCTGGCGGCACTGAAATCAGAGCACGATTTCGATCTCCTGATGACGGACGTCCTGATGCCCGGCGGAATGAATGGTGTGGAACTCGCTCGCGAGGTCGCAACGCTGCGTCCGCAAATGGAAGTTCTGCTGATCTCCGGTTATGCAGGCGAGTCGCTCGACGAAGCGCTCGCGGACGGCGTCTGGCCGTTTCTCAAGAAGCCCTATCTGCAAGACGAACTGCAAGCGTGCTTGCACGGGATCTTCAAAGATCGCGCTGAGTCGCTCACTGCACGGCTGCCGGTCAGCCAGGTTTGACCGCGGGGCACCGTTCAGCCACCCCACCTCTCGCGAAACTCCCGATGTGCCCGCAGCACATCATCCTTCACTTCACCAGCGAGCTGCGATGCCCGAAACCCAGAGGCAATTTCGGCCACCCGCACTTCGCGTCCCTCGACGCTGAATCGAATGCGCCACTCTTTGACCGCAAGCTGCATTCCTCCGTCGAGTCGACGGATGCGCCGGTAGGGGTGGGGTTCTGGGCCGAGCGTGAGTGTGGAACGGATTCGTTCCTCGATGGCGAGGCCCGTTCGCGTCTCGATCCAATTCGTTTGCTCGGTTGCCAACGGCGCGAACGTCACTGCATATGCAGTCACAGGATCGGTGGGCTGCGTCGAGCCATTCGCGGGTTCGGCGTCATCCAGCCAGCCGTTGCCCGCATCTGGATAGGAGTCCGTGTAAGCGACGTAGGGTTTGAGATCGAGGACGGGTGTGCCGTCGAGCATGTCGGCGTCGAGGACGTGAAGGTTCAGGCCGTCCACCTTCTCCAGTCGTACGACTGAAAGGCCGATGGGATTGGGGCGGTGTGGCGAGCGGGTGGCGAACACGCCTTTGCGGCCCGTCGTGCTTCGGGGCGGTAGCACCTTGGGACGCCAGCCGGCGTTGTGGTGAAACCAGAAGATCACCCAGATCCATTGCCAGCGCGAGAGATCTTCGAGTGCGTGTTCGAAATTTCGGCCGGGGAGTAGCTCGATGCGTGCAGGTGTACCTTGCGCGGCCCGCGGCTGGCGCGCGGCTTCGACTTTGGCGACGAGTGAGCTGCGGACGAAGCCGATAGGCTCGAGAACGAGTGGGGCCAGGTCTTTGGTTTGAAGCGACGACATGACCGGCAGGATACGCCAGCAGTGGAGCCGCTCCATATCCATGCTGGTACGCTTGCAGCCCGGAGTGAGCTGCTTCATGTAGGTGAACTCTCATGCGCTCCCATCTGCTCCTCATCGCCACTCTTCTGCTGCACGCCACCGTTGCAAATGCCGAGGAAGTCGCGCGGGTGATCAACCTCTATGACGCGTTTGGCTCTTCTTCGTCTCTGAAAAAGGACTGGGGATTTGCGGCGCTCGTCGAGTACGGCGGCAGGCGCGTTCTGTTCGATACGGGGAACAATGCGGAAATCTTTGAGCACAACGTCAAGGCGCTTGGCGTCGATCTGCGAAAACTCGATGCCGTCGTGATCTCGCATCGGCACGGAGATCACACGAGCGGCCTGACGTATCTGCTCGAGGTCAATCCAGATGTTCTCATCTACACGCCGGTCGAAGGCGCGTTCTTCAAG
>DATEPG010000290.1:0-2200 GCA_035273265.1 Polyangiaceae bacterium | reverse complement strand
GGTTCTTGACGGGTTTGGGTCTCACAAGTTAAAGGGCAAAGGACCCTGGTGAGCCGGCCGACGACAGTGTCGGACTCGGAACGACCGCTGACCATCTACTCCCCGCACTAGCGCCTCCAGCGCTGGGGCTGGGCCGCCTATTCGCGCTTACTCGAACGACCAATAAACGGGCTCCTCGAGCCAAATACCCACCCCGGTGTCTGTGCCGAAGAGCTTTCGGAAGACGGAGAGTTGCATGAAACGACGTAATTTTTTGAAAGCTGCCGCCGTCGGTAGCGCTGCCGCTGCGGCATCGGTGAGCATGAAGACTCGCCGCGCCAGCGCAGTCCCGCTGTTCGGCGACGTCCCCGCCGATCACGCGAGCATCATGCTGCCGAAGCAGAACCAGGCCACGAGCATCCTGGAATGCTTCATGTACGGCGGCGTCACTCCTTGGGAAGGTTTCTATTGTGTTCCGAGCTACGGCCAAGAGGGCGTGAGCTGGCACAAGGCCTATCCGGTGGACTTTCTGAACGCCGCCAAGGCCTGCAGCTACTCCCAGCCCGACCTGTTCACGAACTTCGCCAAGGACTCCGACGGCCGCGACATCTTTTTGAGTCCGTTCTTGCAACCGCTGATCGCGCGCGGCGACATCACCGATCGCATGCGGATCGTGGTCAACCGTCACTCGCTCGAACCGCACGAGGCCGCCATCCCGCTGACGATGGCGGGCGCGACCCTCGGTTCACCGTCACTGGCCAGCCTCGGGTCCCACGTTTCCCGTTACTTCGTGGATCACGATCTCGAATCCAAGCATCCGGCGCCGTTTGGCTACGGCATCATCGGTAGCGGTAGTTTCATCAGCAACGACAACGTTCTGACCATGTTGGCCACGGGCCTGCATCCGGGCGCGGCCCGCCCGTTGCACATCAAGATGAACGACGTCGCTCGTCTGAGCGCGCTGATCAATCGCACGCCAATCGGCTCACTCGACGACCGAACGCGCTACGATGCGCTGCTCGGTACGTACTTCGGTCAGTATCAAGACCGTCTGAAGTTCGCCAGCGACGGTGACATCCTGCGCGCGCCACGCTTCAACGAACTAGGCGCCGCGGCCAACTCTTTGGCGCACGCCAAGGACATTCAGGACCTGCTGGCTCCCGAGTACCTGGCCAGAGTTAGCGGTACCGCCTGCTTCACGCGCTCCGGCGCCCAGACGATTGGCTCATCCAGTTTCACCACGACTCCGTTCACCCAGCCGGCCAATTACCCGGGCATGAGCCTGAAGATGGCGGCCCACTTGCTCACGCACCCGGACGCTCCGGCGGCCCATTGCATGGTCGTCGACACCGGCTTGGCCGCGGCAGATGGCGGAGGCGGCTACGACACGCACAACGAGACGCCCTTCACGCAAGCTCGAAACCTGAACAACTTCTTCAACAGCCTGCTCGCGGTGGTGAACAAGCCAGGGGAAACCGACCCGAACAAGATCGACCTGAACAAGACCATGATCATTTTGAACATGGAATTCGGGCGCACCCCCGGGCTGCAGAAGCCGACACAGAATACCGGTCGCAACCACTGGCCGTACGGCTACACCCAAGTTTACATCGGGGGTCCGATCACGAGCGCCCAACGTGGCGTCTACGGAGCGATCCCCGAGAGCGGTCAGGCGTCGATCTACACCACGCCGACTGAAAATCGCATTGCTGCATTGTTGGCGTTGGGCATCTGGCCCTTCGATCAATCGAGCTTCAGCAGCGCACAGGTCCAAGATTCGAGCTCTGAAAGCAACGCAGTGAAGAGCGTGTTGTCGCGCGTGCTGGGGTATACGGTATGAAAACTTCCTTTCGATTCTTGGTGCTGCTCGGCGCCGCTACGGCGCTGGCTGGCTGTGGAGATAGCGGCAATCCGTCCAACTCTGCTGGTGCGGGGGGCGACGCTGAAGGCGGCTCCCAGTCGGGTGCCGGCGGTAAGAGTGCAGCGAGCGCCGGCGCGTCCGGAAAGACGGGCGGCACCAGCAAGGCAGGCGCAGCGAGTATGGTTGGCAGTGCCGGCTCGATCGAAGAGGCGGGCGCTCCCGGCAGCAGCGGCGGAGGTTCGGGCACTCCCGGCATCGGCGGCGGAGACTCGGGTGGTCCGGGCACGATCGCTGACGCAGGCGCAGGTGGCGAAGGCGGCGCTGCGGACAACACGGTGGCTTGGTATCAATGCCAAGCCA
>DATEPG010000289.1:0-20956 GCA_035273265.1 Polyangiaceae bacterium | reverse complement strand
CGCTTTCCACGGGCCACAGCTTGGCCTGGCTAGTCGCCGGCATGACTGTTTCAAGGGGCTCTTTCAAGCGAACCTTTCAAAAAAGGTAAAGTGCCCACACCAAGGGTCATCTCTGGACGCTGAGCGTTCCAATCAGGGTATCCTGTTCCCGTTCGCCCTGCCATGCGTGTTCGCCCCCAACGCTTGCTTTTTGCCACGATTGTCGGGCAGTGGTTTGCAGCGCTGGCAATCGGGGCCGCGCCGGCGCTCGGCCAAGTTCCCGAGCAACGCGAGCTCTCGCAGCCCCCTGCGGCCTTCATATTTGGCAAGGTGCAGTGCCCGGATCCCAAAGCGGTACAGCAGTCGGTACTCAGCCTGATCCCGCCCGAGCACTACCCGCTGCTCGAGCGCGGAGTGCGCGTCGAACTCGAGGACCTGGGCGATAGTTACCGCGTCACCGTTCTAAAAGATGGCGCCACGGTCAAAAAAGTCTACTCCGACCCCGCGCGTGATTGCGACAGCCGCGCGCGCTTTGCTGCAGTCTTCGCTGTGCTCACGTTGATGCCGCCGGAGCTCGGCTTGGGAGCGGTCGCACCACCCGAGCCGAAGCCCGCGCCCAAGCCCGCTGCAGCGACGACACCGCCCGCGTCACCGCCCACGCCAACACCAAAGCCAACGCTGACGCCACTGGTGCGCCTCGAACTGAGCGCGTTGTACGCTTACGCGCCAGCGATCCTCCAGGCGCCCAGTTTGCACTCGTTCGGCGGCGAGCTGCGCGTGGCGCTCGGGCGCGGCGCGCTCTCGGGTACGCTGTCGGGTGCCTACATGCAGCGCGCCCAGTTCGATTTGACCGGCGTCCAAGGCGACATTCAGCGCTGGCCGCTCAGCGTCGGCGCGCGACTGCGCTCGGATTTCAGTTCCTGGTCGCTGGCCACGGATCTCGAGCTTTTATTGGTTTCCCAGCGCGTGCGCGCAACCAACCTGTTGACCCAGCAGAGCAACCACTCGCTCGACGTCGGAGTGCGCGCAGGGGTCCAGATCGCGCCGCGCTTGGGGCCACACTTCGCACCCTTCGTGGGCGCCTTCGTTTGGCTCTCCCCAGCTCCGGCTGAGATTTCCGCGCTTCCGCAGGGCGTGATCGGCAACCTACCCTATCTCTGGCTTGGCGGCGCCGCTGGCGTATCCTTCGGATTGTAAGAGATGCGTCGCTTCTGCCCACTGCTGCTGCTCATGGTCGCGACGGCCGCGTGCGGGCCCACGCTCGACGTCGGCAGCGACGTGATGTGGGCCACCGATCACGAATCGGGTGAACTCGATGACTGGTATGCTGAAGACGGAGGCGGCCTCTTGCGCGACAGCGCCAACAGCACGGTCGTCATCGCAGACGAGACAGCGCACAGCGGCCGGTACTCGCTCGAGCTGACCAACCTGGCCATGAGCGATTCGGAAGGTCCGGCGATTTACCGTGAGCTGCAAGCTCCGCCGGACGCTTACTACAGCGCTTGGTATTTCCTCCCACGCCTGTATCAAACCAACTCACAGTGGACGATTCAGAAGTTTCGTTCGCGCTTGGACTCCGACCCCGAGGCCATCAGTCACGGTCACGATCTCAATCTGCGCACGCTGCCCGGCGGGCAGATCGTGCTCTACGTTTTCAGCCACGATCCGGCGTATCTGCAGGCACCCTTGGCCGATCCACCGGCCTTCGTGCCGGTCGAAACCTGGTTCCAAATCGAGGTCTTTTATCGCCCGCGGACGGACGAAAGCGGACGGATCCTGATCTGGCTCGACGATCGCCTGGTTTACGATTTGGAAGATCGGCGCACGACCGGCTCCAATGACCTGCTGTGGACCCCGTGCAACATCGGTCTGGATATTCAGCCCGCGCCGCCCGTTCTGTATCTGGACGATGCAAGCATCAGTCTCACGCGGGTGACCCGCAACGGCAAATTGTTCGCCGATCGCTGAAGTGGCGATCGCTGAAGGATCAGTGATCGCTTTGCGGCAGATTGGCGAGCGTGCGATTCGGCATG
This sequence comes from Polyangiaceae bacterium, assembly GCA_035273265.1. Classification (GTDB taxonomy): domain Bacteria; phylum Myxococcota_A; class Polyangia; order Polyangiales; family Polyangiaceae; genus PMG-095. The sequence goes on along the minus strand of DATEPG010000289.1, from coordinate 18,944 downwards.
CGCAGAGGCACACCGTCCCCCAGCTGACCATCGTTTTGCTGTTCGGAGTGGTCGAAGACCACGCTGCCCGCACTCTCATCGAAGGTCAGGTCGAGCACGAGCCCCGGCTCGTTCTTCGAGAACTTCCCGGCAAATTCGCCGGCGAGCTGCTCGGCGCTGCGCACGGCTTCGAATACGTGGACGGCATCCAGCCGGCCTTTGAAGAGATCGCGCGTCCCATCCAGCGTGCCCAAGTAACAGCTCGTGGGTGTGCGCTTGTCTGGCGCGTCGGTGGAGCTCGCCACCAGTGAGCCGTCGACGTAAAGCAGGTTCGTGGTGCCGTCGAAGACGTAGGCCGCATGGTGCCAGGTTCCAGTCGTGATCGCGGTCTTGGCCAGAACCTGTTGGCGGTCACCGTAGACTCGCCAAGCGCCCACCAAGCCTTGGCGCAGTCCGAGTTCGATCCCGCTCTCGAAGTCTTTGCGCAAAGTCAGCAGGGCGGCTCGCTCCACGAGCGTGTCGACCAGGAACCATGCCGACAAGGTCTGGTCGTGCCGGCCATCTGGGAATTGCGCCGTGGCGCTGGTCGCATAGTCATCGACCCCGTCGAAGGACAGCGCGAAGTTTTGCCCGGAATCCTCGAGTTGACGATCGAGGTGCGTGGGCCCGGCGTCGGCCCGCGACTGGGTGCAACCGGCAAGCGCCGTAAGCGCCACTGTTGCAGCGAGCAAAGCCTGACGCAGCACGCGGAGAAGCCTAGCACCGACGTTACGACCTGCGGCACCCGACGGCGCATTCGGGCAAATGCTCGTGAAATTTGCAGCCCCCCGGGGCTCGCCCCTCCGATGAGACCGACGGGCGGCAGCAATGGTCAGTGCCAAGTCGGCGCGACAAGCACGACGGCCACATCAGCGAGGACGACTTCACGTTGCTCAGGAACCGATTGGGGCAGCGACGAGAGTAACCGAGCTTTGGGAAACGCCGAAGTCAGCAATTAGCGTGCGCAGCCGTTTTGCAACTGGATGTGCGCGGCCCGCTCTGCGCCCACTTCAGCGAGACATTTTAGGACGTTGGTCGATTCAGTCGATACCCGAAAGCCAGCATTGAAACTCTGTTAGTGAGAGCTCTCTACAACAACGCACTTAGCGAGTTTGACTAACTCAGAGAGTATCGAATGTTTAAACACGAGCATTTCACGAGCTGGTTTGTTTTTGGTTTGAGCGCAACCTTCGGCAGCAGCGCGTTTGCGCAGGATGCGGCCGCGCCCGCGCCCTCGGCTGCGGCCTCCGCAAGCGTCACGGCGTCCGCGAACAACGGAGCTTCCAGTGAAGCCAGCGCGACCGCCGCTGCCCCCGCTGCGCCCGCCTCGAAGGAGCCCGCGTACGAGCCCTACGAAGCAGGCTTTCCGCCAGAGAACGGCTTGTTCGAGTTGGGAGTCTTCGGCGGGATCATTTTTCCGAGCAGCGATCACAACCTGCGCTACGAGGCGTACCCGCAACGCCCGTACGGCGTCGGCGGTGAGTTCGGCGCGCGCCTCGGCTACTATCCGCTCTCGTTTTTGGGTGTGGAGGCGGAGGCGATGACCGCGGCTAGCAAGATCAAGGACACCGAGACGAGCGCCGCGATCTACGCCGGGCGCTTGCAGGCGGTGCTCCAAGCTCCGCTGCCCTACGTGACGCCCTTCCTGCTCGTGGGTGTGGGCCGCTTGGGTGCGATCAGCCGTAGCCAGGCGAACGACAGTGATCCCGCCTGGCATTTCGGCATCGGCGCCAAGGTGCCCATCACCCATTCCTTCGGACTGCGCGTCGACTTGCGAGATACGCTCACTAAAAATACGCAGCAAGATGGGCAAGCGCACACCTTCGAGATTCAGCTGGGTTTGGCGGCCACCCTTGGGCGCACGCGCCGCGAGCCACCGCCCCCACCGCCCGATTCGGACCACGATGGCTTCTTGGATCGCGACGACCAATGCCCGGCCGATCCAGGTGTTGCGCCGAACGGTTGCCCCGCGGACACGGACACGGATGGCGTCCTGGATCGCGACGACTTCTGCCCTCGCGAAGCTGGGCCCGCGCCCAAGGGCTGCCCGATCGTCAATCTCGATCCGGATCAAGACGGCGTGCTGCTCCCCTGCGATCAGTGCCCCACAGAAGCGGGCACCAAGCCACTCGGCTGCCCCATTCGCGATACCGACGGCGACGGCATCTTGGACGACAAAGACAAGTGCCCCAAGGAACCGGAGACCAAGAACGGCTTCGAGGATCAAGACGGCTGCCCGGACACCGTGCCGGAAGCAGTCAAGAAGTTCACCGGCGTGGTGCAAGGCATCTTCTTCGAGAAGAACAAGGCCACGATTCGTGCGGATTCGTCGCCTGTCCTCGGCAAAGCCGCCAAGGTGTTCGCGCAATTTCCGGTGCACGTCGAGATCTCCGGACACACTTCCAGTGAAGGCGATGAAGCCTTCAACCAACAACTATCGCTGGACCGCGCGCAGGCAGTGAAGGATTGGCTGATCAAGGCAGGCACGCCCGCGGACCGCATCTCGATCCGCGGCGCAGGCCCGAGCGAGCCGATCGCCGATAACAAGACCAACGCCGGCCGCGAGCGGAACCGTCGTATCGAGTTCAAGCTCTTGCTGAATTGAGCTGAAGTGAGTGTCGGCAGGGCAGCTATCTGGCTGCCCTGCTTGGCTCGCCTTTGCAGCGACGAACGACGGGCTAGTAAGGGAAGCCAGGCACCGATAGCGCAATCGAGTACACGCCGCGTTGGCCTTCCGTGCCCTGCGCGGTGATGTAGAGCGTTTTGCGGTCCGCACCGCCGAAGGCGACGTTGGTCGAGTTGCCGCCGTTGGCCAGCTGAATGGTGGTGAGCAATGCGCCCGCCGGCGAATAGACGCGCACGGTGCTGGCGCCGTTGCCAGTGACGAACACGTCTCCCGCGCAATCGACGGCCATGCCATCACCGCCGCTACCGGCCACGAAGTCCGACGGCGCACTCAATGAGCCGTCGCTCATGACGGTGAACTTCTTCAAGCCGCCATTGTTGGCCGCGACGTACAACGTCTTCTCGTCGGGCGAGAGCGTGACCCCGTTGGGCGGACTCGGCGCGCCCGCAACCGGGCTCACGGTTCGAGTTGGCGGCGGAGTGACGTGATACAGGCGCTCGGCCCCCTGCGGATTCGCGCTGTTCTGATAGCTCGGATCCGAGAAGTAGATCGTGCCATCACTGCGGATCGCCAAGTCATTGGGCGAGGTGAAGCGCTTGCTCATGTACATGCTGACCAGCGGCGTGGCCGGCCCACCCGTCAAAGAGAGCTGCGAGACGGATCCGTCTTTGTGGAGCGCGGCGATCAGGTTGCCGCTGGCATCGACCGCCAAGCCATTGCTGCCTGCGTCCGCCGAAAATACCGAGACGGCGCCACCGGGCGCGATCTTCAAGATCCGCGACGGAGGCATCATGTTGCTGCTGGTCATTTCCGAGAAGTAGAGCGAGTCGCCGATCCAGACCGGGCCCTCCACGTTCGTCCAGGCGTCCTTGTTGAAGGCGTCAGCGGGCGGTGTACCGGCGATTTTCATGGCCATGCCCGTCGGAGGGACGAAAGTGAAGGGGCCAGGCCCGCACTTGGAGCCCGTACTCGGTCCGCCTGCCGAACCCGGACTGCCGGCGCTCCCCGGGCTCCCAGCCGAACCCGGACTGCCGGCGCTGCCCGGGTTCCCCGCCGAGCCCGTGTTGCTGCCAGCACCGCCGACCAACGCGCCGCCCGCGCCGTTGCCAGCACCGCCGGCAGCCGTCCCGCTACCAGCCACGTTCGCGCTGCCGCCACCTGCCTGAGCGCTGGGTGAGCCTGCACTGCCACCAGCACCACCCTTATTCATCGACCCTGGATTTGGAGCGCTGCTCGAATTGCAGCCAATCACCATCAGCCCGACACAAGCACCAGCAAAGCACCGCTTCATCAAAAGATTCTCCAGAGCGCCCGAATGGAGCACGTTGGGGCGAAGCCTAGCTCATTCCTTCGCGAGCGGAACGAGTCCACGAAATTAAATTCGGCTGGGGGGCGGACCCAGCAGGAATGGAAACCGGCTTTCTGAAGCCGCGCTCGCGTTCAGCGCTCGGCGATCCGTCGCACGACGCCCACGTGCGGACTGTTCGGGTGGCGCGCTAGGAAAGTGCGCGCCCGAGCGGCGGCCTGCGCGTGGTTGCCTTGCAGATCGAGGGTCTGGATCTGAAGCACCGCGGCTTCTTGACCGAATGGACCGCGTGGAAAGCGCGTGCGGTAGCTGCTGAGTGCCACAGACGCAGCTCCCGCATTGCCGGCGGCGACGGCGGAGCGCGCGGCGTCGATCAGGCGCAGCTGCTCGCTGAGATCCGCACCGTTGTCCATGCGCGCCGCCTTGCTCGCTCGTTTGTTGGGTAGACGCTCCTCGTGGACCAGTGCAGCAGCGCCTGGAGTTGGCAATTCCGGCACCGCGACGGGCGCAATAGGCGCGACAATAGGAGCAGCAACGGCCGCAACAGGAGACGGCAGCACGGGGACTTGCTGGCTGACGCGAGCGACGACGGGTTGCTCGCTGGAGTTCGACTTGCGACCGATGCCCGAGAACAGCACGACCAACGCGACTGAAACCACACTCAGCCCGCCAGCAACTTTCAGCGGCCAGGCGCGGCGCCCGACGGGAGCCGCGGCAACCGGCACGGGAGCGATCGCGGACAGCCCGAGAGCGAGCCGCACGCGCTGACGTTGCTCGGCCGACGGAGACTCACTGGCGACCGCATCGAGCAAGCGTTGCTCGAGTGCGGTCGGCTGCTCGGGGGGAACCAATTTGAGATCGCTCATCGGGTTTTCAGTCCAGATTTAAGCTTGGATTCGAGCTCGGTAACGGCGGCTCGGAAGGTTTCGCGTGCTCGACGCAAGCGCGATGCGGCGGTCCCCACAGGGATTTCCACGAGCGCCGCAACTTCCGGCACGGTCATGCCCTCCAATTCGGTGAGGATGAATACCGTGCGCAGATCGAGGGTCATGCCGGCCAGGATGCGGCTCATCAGCTCGACCGCACGCTGATGATCGACGAGCTCTTCGGGGCGCCCGGCTTCCGATCGCCGGAAATCCATGTCTTCTTCCAGAACCCAGCGACGATCAGAGCGGTTCTGCGAGCGCGCGACGCGCAGTGCCGTGCCAAACAAGAACGAGCGTTCGCTGCCGAGCTTGATGTCATCCACGCGCTCCGCTGCCACCAAAAACACGTGTTGCGCGGCATCGTCCGCGCTGCCCGTGTTCAAGCCCAGCCGACGCAGCAGCCGCCAAATGAAATCGTGGTGATCATTGAACATCCGCTCCAGACGCGCTTTGGATGGCTCGCCGCGCATCGACGGAGGCGGATTCGAGACCACGAATTGGAGGATACCGCTCATGCGCTCGAGCCGTAATGCTCGGGCCCGAGATTTCGATCACCGAAACACGAAACGAGCGCCAATTCCGCTGGAAAGATAGACGGGCGGCGTTTTCCAGGGCTGATCGTCGTCAAATCCAAAGGTATCAGGCACCAGGGTCGCGCCCAGGCCGAGATCCGCAACTAGCTCCAGAGCTTGCGAGACTTGCGCCAAGAGCATGACGGATCCACCCAGGGCCCCATACGGACGGGTGCGTTGCTGTAGGTTCGTGGTTTGCGAACCCCAGGCGTGGAGCGCGCCGCCGCTCACGAAGGCGCACGGGCGCAGCACCAAGAATCCGCCCTGAATGCGCAGCGGACACGCCGAAACGGTCGCCAAAGTGAGCGTAAAATTTGCTTCCGCGGTTCCGCTGGACAGCCCGCGCCGCTCGACGTGACTGAGCGCTGCTCGGAAGAGCGGTGCAAACCCACCGGAACGGACGAAATCGAGGTCCACGAACAGCGAGCCACCTAGGGCCGGCGCGGGCAACGCACGAGGCGCGAAATTGAACTCCGCGCCGAGCGCCCACTGTAGCTTCGGCTGCGGCGTCAGCGGAACTGGGTCGCTCTTGGCCGGGCTCTGGGCGAGCGGCGGTTTCGGCGCTGGCGTGGGGGGCGGGGCCGGCTCAGTCGCTCGAGCCGGCTGGAGCAGCGCTTGCGGATCCAGCGAGACCACGGCGATCAGCGCCAATCCTTCGACCGCTTCCGAGCAAGTCGTGAAGCGAACGTTGCGCTGCCGCAGGCTGCCGTCGCGCTCGGTCAAGCGCAGCTCCCCGCTGATAAAATCGCCGTCTTTTCGCATCGCGATCGACAATTGTCGCTCGTACGTGCCCTGCTCGACGAAACGCACGCGAGCCGATCGGCTTCGCACACTCCGCTGAAAATCCGCGACCCCCGGGCAGCCGTTTGGCGCTCGATACGACAGCAAAGTCGGGCCGAGCTCCTGCGCGTCTATCCTACATGTACTGAACAGTGCGACGATCAAGGCCGCAGAAGCGTTTAGACTGCGCCACCAGCGCCTGAGCATCGCGTCGGCCAACCGCAATACTAGAGCATGTTTCCGAGCTCTCTTCTGGCGGAGTGATCGAAATCCAAACGCCCGACATTACAGGGCAGCCATGATCCGAACCTCCCCGCTCTGGTCCTGGGTCTCGCCCATCCTTTTGGCCTCGTTGGCTTGCTCGTCGAGCAACGCCACACCGCCGGGCAACGGGGGCATCAGTGACGGCGGGGCGATGAACACTGCAGGATCCAGCTCCAGCAGCGCAGGCGCGGCCAACTCTCCCTCCGCCAGTGCCGGCAGCGGCAACAACCTCAACGTCGACAGCGATGCCGGTATGGACGCGGGTGATGTGAAGAACGGTGAATGCGCCCACGAAGCTTTCGAGCTGAGCCGGCAACCCGCGGAAATCCTGATTGTGCTCGATCGTTCGGGATCCATGAAAGAAATTCCCAGCGGCAGCACTGGCACCACGACCAAGTGGGACTTGGTGGTGCCGGGCGTCAACGAGGTAGTCACAGCTACCGATGCCTCGGTCTCCTGGGGTCTCAAGGTCTTCCCCGAAGGCGAAGGCAGGTCGTGCAGCGCGGGTACCGTCACCGACGCCATTCCAGTCGCGATCGCGGCTACCAATGCCGCCGCTGTGACCTCCCAGATTACCGGCACCACTCCCGAAGGCAACGGCACCCCCACGGGCGATGCCATCAACGCCGCGGTGACCTACCTCAAGACCCTGACCAGCCAGAACCCCAAGATCATCCTTCTCGCCACGGACGGCGAGCCGTCCTGCGCAGGGACGAGCGGCAATTCCACGGAGTCGCGCGCCTTCGCCGTCAAGGCCATCACGGACGCCGCTGCCGCCGGATTCAAAACGGTCGTGGTTGGCGTGGCAACGACCAAAGACTCGGCCACGACCGTCCTGAACGACATGGCGGTCGCCGGTCAAATGCCACGCGTCGACAGCGATCCGGCAGCGACCAAGTTCCACCTTGCCAGCACCAAGGACGAATTGGTCAAATCGCTCCAAGAGATCACCGGAAAAGTCTCCAGCTGCGTCTTCGATCTGAAGAGTACGCCACCCGACCCTGACAACATCGCGGTCCAGATCAACGGCCAGAAGGCGCCCAAAGACACGACCCACATGAACGGTTGGGACTACACCAGTGCGGACAACCGCCGGGTGGAAGTGTATGGCCAGTGGTGCGAACAGCTCAAGACCCCGGACGCAAAGAAGGTCAATTTCGTGCTCGGTTGCCCGGGTGAAGTGATCCCGTAGCCGCCGCCGCAAAGCGAACCCAGCACGCGAAAGGCGTGTCGCGCGCGAGCGGCTGGCGACGCTTGATGGGGAGGCGGGGTGAGCTACGATGCGCCGCGTGCAAACGCTGGCCTCGTCACGGACACCGAAGCCAACGGCCAAACGCTCGTCCTTGCAACGGAGCGTGACAGGCTTACTTCGGGGCTGGCACCTGCTCTCGCTCGACGCACCCACCGTGGCAGTCACTTGGTGTGCGGCTTTCTTGAGCGTAGTCGGCGTTCCGCTGACTCGTCCCTCCGCTGGCTGGCCGATCGTCTTTTTGAGTCTAGCGACCTGGCTCTGCTACGTCGGGGATCGCACCCAGGATGCGCGCTCCACGCTGCACGATTCAGAGCTACGCGCCCGCCACCGCTTTTACGGCAGCTGGTGGCGGAGCCGACGGAACTCGCTGATCGTGCTGGTCGGCCTCGCCACGCTCGTCTGTGCAACCACGGGCTTGCTCGGACTGCCAGCTCCGTTGCTCGTGCAGTACGTCGCGCTCACACTGGCTTCAATGCTGTACTTTGCCTGGGTACACTTGAGCCGCGAGCGCGGCGCGCGCGTGCTGGCCAAAGAGGCGGCCGTGGCGGTCATCTTCGCGCTCGGTTGCATCCTACCGGCGTGGTCCATTGCATCGTCCGCCATCCGCTCTCAGTTAATCCCTGCCGGTCTGCTCTTTACACAGCTGTGTTGGCTGAACTGCGTCGCGATTGAGCGTTGGGAAGGCCGAGGCATCGTCGGTGAACATGCTCACCCGTCGACTCACTGGGCAGCACGGCATCTCAGCGCACTGCTGATCGCCAGCGCGTTGGCAGCGGCGGCACTCGCGTTCTTGAGGCTCGCAGTCGGCCGCCCGATCGCTCTCGCGCCGTACCTGGCTTGCGCGTTTCTGCTGCTCGCGGCGCTCGAACGCTGGCGACTCCGCCTCTCCGTCGATTCACTGCGCATTTTTGCGGACGTCGCGCTGCTCACCCCTCTGGCCTGGTTCGCCTGCAAAATCGTGGGCTAATGGCGTCCAATCCGCCCGCCGCGTCTGCCGCGCCCGCGAATTTTGGCCGTCTCGCGCGCTTGTACGCGCCCCTGGAGTACTTCAGCTTCGGACGGGCGCTCTCGAGACGACGACGCTGCTTCCTCGTCGATCCGCGCGTCGCCAGCGCGCGCCGAGCACTCGTTCTCGGCGACGGCGATGGCCGCTTCACGGCAAGCTTGCTCGAACGCTACCCAGCCATCGAAATCACCGCCGTCGACGCCAGCGCCGAGATGCTCACAGAGCTCGAACGCCGCGTGCGCGCACGAACGCCGAATGCCACGCTCGAGCTCCAGTGCGCCGACTTGCGTCACTGGTCGGTTCCCCACGCGAGCTACGACCTAGTCGTCAGCCACTTCGTCTTCGATTGTCTCACGACTCGAGATCTAGCGCAGATCATCGCTCGCATCGCGCCAGCACTCTCGCCGAACGCGCGCTGGCTCGTGTCCGATTTTGCAATCCCCACTCACGCGCTCTGGAGGCCCATCGCAAGCTGGCTGGTCCGCTTCCTGTACTTCGCCTTTGGGCTGCTCACCGGCCTCCAGCTCACTGCTCTGCCCGAGTATCAAAACGCGCTAAAAGCTGCGCAATTCCAACTCATGGACGCGGAGACTGCCCTGGGTGGGGCGCTGCGCTCCGAGCTCTGGGAGCGGCTGCCTCGGTGATATGAGCGGGAAATTCTAGCGGGGAACCCTAAGGGGGCGGTACGCGCGCAATTCCTCGCCAAATTCGACCTGAATCGTGGTCGTGGCATCCGGAGCTAGCGGCTCCGGCGGTCGTTACTTGATGGGCGGCGTCATCGGCGCGCTGGTCTCTCTTTGCACGCACGAGGAGAGGTCGAAGAGCATGAACTCGAGCGCCTTTTCTTGGGGGGTCAGCACGCTGTTGGTGCAGCCCTCGGGGAAGGGCGTCTCTTGGTCGGAGAAATCCACAGCGTCTCCGCCGCCGCTCTTGCTGACATGCAGATCGGTGAACACCACACGCCCGCAGGCCTCTGGCGGCGGATCGTCGTCCTCTACGGCGACCGGGGTGTTGATCGTGAAGTAGAAATGGCCCTGGGGCTCTTCGTCTCGGTAAATCCAGCTCTGGGAGCGGTTCGGGCTCAGGCTCTGGACCGAGGTCTTCGCGGCGTAGATGTCCAAGGCACCCAAGGTCGTCGAGGCCTTCACGTTCAGCAACCACTCGGCGAACGCGGCGCCCTTGGGAAAGCCGTTGCGGTTGATCTTGGTCGGAAGCGGGCTCTGGATGTCGTTCGGGCTGGAGCTGAATTGCGCGGCGCTCTCGATCGGCCCTTCTGCATGATTGAGCCAGTTGTAGTGGTTGTGGTCGAGGAACACGCGCCCCCCACTGTTCGCGAAATCGACCAATTGAGCCACATTATCCGGGGTCTGGATGGAATCACACTTGTGACCTTCGCAAGAAAAGATCACCACGTCGTATTGCTTGAGCGTGCCCGAGTCGAACAGCTGATTGGTTGACGGGAACAGGGCACCCCCCAAGCTCTCAGCAAATCGATTGGCGCCGAAGTGCTTGTCGGCTTGGTCTCCCTCGCAGCCGACGAACAAGTTGACCCGGCCACCGCCCCTATCCGTGGTGAACTCGGAGTCGGCGATGCCGATCTTTCTGAGCAGGCATTCCAGTGCGTCGGAGTGTCCAGTCGAGAGTGCGATCTTCGGAATGTCTCCCTCGAGCTGCGTGCGCGGTAGGCGCGTCAGGTCTTTGTCGATCAGCGGATTGTCCTGACAGGGCACCACCGAGATGGTTTGTTTGCGGCGCCACTTGCCGAGCTGCACCACCAAATCCACCCTGCCCGCGGGCACGTCTTCGAGTTGGAATTTGCCGTCCGAACCGCTGAGCGCAATCGCCCGGGCAGGCACGGGATCTTCGCATTTCTCACAAGCGACCCCGAGCGGGAATGCCGGCAGCTCGCCGACCGAGTGGGGCACGTAGACCACCGCGTTGTACAGCGGCCATTGGCCCGCGGGATCGTAGACGGTACCGCTCACCGAGGTCTTCTTGCCATCGGCGCAGACCGTGTTCGGATCGGGGTCAACCATCAAGCCACCCGGGCTGCCCGCGTTCGCAGCAGCCCCGCCGACCGGTTGTTCACTCCCACCAACGCCGGCCCCGCCGCTGGTCTGCCCATCGCCCAAATTGACGTGCATCCCCGAGCATGACAGCGCCACGAACACGGGCAGCGCGGCCCAGGCAGGCAACAGCAGAACAGAGCGACGTTTCATCGGCGGTGTTTGGGGAGGCCCGATTCGATCAGAGGCAAGGCCCTTTATCTTGTCTCGTTTCAGTAGGCGGGTCGAGATCCGAGCCGTGCGCCGGCAGGTTCCTGACCGTGAGCCTGGTAATGCAGCAGATCGGGCGCTCGATCACGGTGCTGATCAGAAATCGCTCGTCTTGGTCTGCTGGCTGCGCATTCCCTTGCATGGCAAGGCAGAGGCTCCTCCGCTGGCGCGCGTCGCGCTCCCTCCATTATGCTCGTGGCGATGCGTCTCTTACATCTAGTCCTCGGCTCGACCTGCCTGATCGCCGCCTGCGTCCCGCGCCGCCCGCACGTCGCGAACAGCGACGGCGCACCGGGCGCAGCGCCCAGTGTCGTCGCTGCCATGCCGTTGCCTCCCGATGCGCCAGTCGCGATTCACCAAGTATCGGAAATCGAACCGCCGCCCGTCGCAGTGGCGAGCGAGCCGATCCCCGGCTTCATGCGCGGGATCAACCTGGGCAATGCGCTGGACGCTCCCCAAGAAGGGGCCTGGGGCGTGACCTTGGACGAGAAGCATTTCGAGATGGCCAAGGCAGCCGGACTCGACCACATCCGTCTGCCGGTGCGCTTCAACGCGCACGCCAAGGACGAAGCGCCGTACACCATCGAAGCGTCGTTCTTCGCGCGCGTCGATTGGGCGCTCGATCGCGCCGCTGCCCACGGCCTGTCGATCATCATCGATTTGCACCACTACGAAGAATTGATGAAAAAACCAGCCCAGCACGCTGACCGCGTAGTCGGGATTTGGAAGCAGGTGGCCGAGCGTTACAAGAGCAGGCCGGCGAGCGTGGCCTTCGAGCTGATCAACGAGCCATGCCACGAGCTCAAATCGGCCTTGCTCAATCCGATTCAGCAGCGCGCAATCGCCGCCATTCGCGCCACGAATCCCACGCGCCTGATCATCGCCAACAGCTACTTTTGGGCGGGCGCGGACTACCTGAAAGAGCTGCAATTGCCAGCTGATCCGAACGTGGTCGCGTCGTTCCACGACTATCAGCCGATCTTGTTCACTCATCAGGGTATGCCCTTCATGCCAGCCGAGTTTCAAACTCGCGGCATCGTGTTCCCTGGCCCGCCGGCAGCGCCGGTCACCGCCGTAGAGGCCAGCCAAAAGTTCGACTGGGTGGGCACTTGGATCGACTCCTACAACAGCCAACCGATCGCCACGAACGCCAACGGCCCCAACGCCATCTTCGACTATTTCAAGATCGTCGAAGCTTACATCAAGAGCAGCAAGCGCCGAGTGTATCTGGGTGAGTTCGGCGTGACCGACAATGCGGATCCCAAATCACGCGAAGTTTGGCTGCGCATCGTGCGTCAAGAAGCCGAGAAGCGAAAAATCGGCTGGGCCATCTGGGATGACGGCGGCAAATTCCGCGCGCTGAACGTAGCCCAGGGCACCTGGGTCGCGCCGATCCACGCCGGCTTGTTCGAGTAAGACCGGACTATTTGACGATGATCGTGCTCTCGCAGGTGAACAGCACGTCGACCTTCGCTGCGCCGTCCGCTTTCACGGCGCTGCAGGTCTCCGGACACAGGTAAATGTGATTGTTTTCGATATAAAATGCGTCGGCTTGGCAATCGGCTGAAGTCAGTGCTTGGGCGAACTCGGCCGGAGTCGTGGCGCCGCCCCGGACGACGGCGACAGCCACGCGACTCAAGTCGAGCGTTTGGCCATCCGGAGGCGTCGGAATATCGAAGTCACACGTGAGCTGTGAATGAGTCACGACATCGCTGGCGATCGTGCTGAACACCGTGTCGTACGAGGAAAATGCGCAAATCGGAAAGCGCAGGCCACCCGTGCGCCGGCTCAGCTCTTGATAGCCGACACCCGCGTTGGCCACCGTGCTGCCACCCTCCGAGCAGGTCGAAAGCTCAATCGGCTCGTCCGGCGCGTAAGGAGAGCTCGAAGGTGATTTCTCTCGGATACCGATGATGCTGTGAAAGATGAAGCTGGGATCGTCCTCGGTGCCGAAATTCGCAGGCACGAGCGCGGTCAACCTCTGCACGAACGCCTCGACGGACAGCGCGGCGTTGTCATCGGTCATCTCCAAGAACACCTTCTTGGCACCGGGACGCAGCCACTCCGCCCAACCGGCCTTGGTCAAATCGAACTGGTCTTGCTTGTTGTAGGTCGACAAGATCCTATCGAAAGAATTTTCACTCTCTACCTTGATGCTGTATTGAAAGAACCTGTCGGAGTTGACGGGTTTAGAAGCGGGGCACTCGGCAAGATCGCTGAGCGGGCTACTCACGCAGATCGAGGTACTGGCTTCTTCCGACTCCGTGCGCGCCTCTTTTCGGTGCCGCGAGATCAAGATCACGCGATAGTCGACGCCGCTCTGCTGCAAAATATTGGCAAAATTGACGTTGATGTTCTTTTCCACGGCGTCGAGCTCGTCCTCCATGCTGCCGGAGTTATCGAGCACCAAGATGACGTCGACCGGCTGCTTGCTCAGCGTGGCGGTTGCGCTGGCCTTGGCGCAGGTAGTGCCCGAATTCGGTGCGCCAGCGCTGCTATTGCTCGTATCGATGACGGTCCCTCGACCACCGTCACTGACGCCGCTCCAGGTACCGCTGCCCGCGCTGCCCGCGCTGCCGTCGGGCATCGACTGCGCACGCCCCGCCGCCCCGCTATCGGGACCGCAAGCCACGCCAAATGCCAGGACGCCGGCCGCGCACAATAAACCGCGATAGGTCATGCCGGTAATGCGCGACGGCCGGGGATCGATCAGTTCAAAACGTCCGCGCCAGCCACTTTTGCGCCAGTGAAGCAAGATTGGCGCGCACGCAGCAGCGCTCCGCCGGCGCCGACGGTACGCGAGAGCGGGCTAGGCAGCCTGTGCGGGGCCGGCGCCTTCGCGTTCTCGAGCTGTTTCGCGGCTGGCGCCGTCGAGCAGGCAGGCCACGTTCATGTCGCCGAGGACATTGATCGCGGTGCGGCAGCGATCGAGGAACCAGTCCACGCTCAGCAGCAGCGCGATGTACTCGGTGGGCAGTTTTACAGCGGTAAATACCAGGGTCATGGTGACTAGCCCGGCCTCGGGGATACCCGCCGCGCCCACGGACGCGACCACGGACGTGACAATGACCAGGATCTGATCGAAGAGTGACAGGTGCTGACCCAGCATTTGAGCGATGAACAGCGCGGCCATGGCTTCGTACAAGGCGGTGCCGTCGTTGTTGAAGTTGGAACCAATCAGCGCGCCCAGGCTGGCGGAGCGCTCGCGTAGGCCAACTCGATTGCATAGCCGCTCGTAGGTGACCGGCATGGTGACGGTCGAGCTGCCCGTCGAAAAGGCCATGATCAGAGCGTCGCGCGTGCCACTCAGCAGAGCGCGCGGGCGCACCCACGAGCCAAAGCGAATGCGCACGAGGTAATAGACGGATTGGATGGCGAGCGCGAGCAGCACCGCGATCACGAACATGCCGATCGCGGCAAAGGGGCGAAAGCCACTCACGCCGACGATGCTCGCGACTTTGCCGAACACCGCTAGCGGCACGAGAGCGATCACCCAGGAGAGAACCTTGAGGATGCAGGAGAAGCCGAGTGAGGCGAAATCTTCGGCCAGCTTGCGCTGAGCACCTGGCAAGGCCCGCGCGGCGACGCCGAAAGCGACGGCGATCAGCACTACGCCGATCACCCGGTTTTCGACGAACGGACCGAGTAGGCTGTCCGGAATATTTTCCAGGAATTGACCGAGGAGATCGGTCTTGTTTTCGTGTTTGACCGGCGGCGGAGGCAAATGGGCATGGCGGCCGGGTTCGAGCAGATTGGCGACCAGCAAGCCGACGATGATCGCCGTCAGGGTATTTAGCAGCAGTAGGCGACCCATGCGCCAGGCGACTCGGCCGCGAATTTCCGCGGTCAGCAGGGCGTGGACGACTGCCACCAAGATCAACGGCGGCGCCAAGGCGCCCAGTAGGCGCAGGATCAAACGCGCGGGCAGATCGAGCGGTCGGGCGCTCGGGCCGAGCACCATGCCCGTCACCACTCCCAGCACTAAGCCGACCAGAATGCGTAGATAAAGCGGTAGCCGCGCCCACCACCCGAAGGCGGACGACGGACCCGCGGGGGCTGCTTCAGACATCCTTCGCGCCGAGCACGGCGCTAGCCACAGGCGCGCCGAGCAGGCCGTCCCATCGCGCATAGAGCTGGAAGAACGCTGCGATCAGTAGCAGCCAACTGAACATGCGCAGGGAACGATAGCGCGTCAGCACCATCGGCGGACCCGCCATCGCCAGCGCGATCAGGACACAAGGAATCGCGTTGACGAGTACACCCTTGGCTTCTGGGTCCTGGTTGGCCGCGGCCTGTGCCGCGAGCAACAACATGCCGGCAGAGATGAACAAGCGCGCGATCGGCCAAGCCGCGCTCGGCGCGATCGAAGGCGGCGCGATCGACGTCGTGGGCGCCGACGAGGATCGATAGGAATGCGACCCCGGTCGTTGATTCGACGAAGGAGGCGGCACGAAGGAGGGTGGCTCGGAATCCATGGCGTGTCTCGTGACCGAGACCTAGCCTAGCATGCGCGCTGGAGCGCAAACTTGCCCCAGCAGTTCCCCCTCGCGTCGCAAGCTGCCTCGACCACGAAACGCCCGCGAAAGCTTCAGATGTGAACGCCTGGCAGTAGGTTGATGATGCCGAACACGCGCAAGAGCCAAACCACCAGCGCGATGATCACGACGGCCTGTAATAGCCGCAAAACTTTGGCATCCATCGGGATGAACGACTCGATCAACCACAACGCAACGCCGGCCACGATGAGCACGATCACGACATGAATAAGCATGCGCCCCCTTGTGCAAGGGACGAGCCAAGGTCGTCAGGGGGGTCGCTCGTGCCACCGTCGCGGACCGTCCACTCCGGGGAGGAGGGCGTCCACGACGGTGTTCGGAGCTCGATGGAGCCCGACTTCAGCCCGAGATGCGCTTCACGAGGTCGACGACCTTGTTCGAGTAACCCCACTCATTGTCGTACCAGGCGACGACTTTGACGAAGGTCTTGTCGAGTGCAATGCCGGCTTCGGCATCGAACACCGAGGTGCACACTTCACCCACGAAATCGGTCGAAACGACCTTCTCGTCGGTGTAGCCCAAGACGCCCTTCATCTTGCCTTCGGAGGCGGCCTTCATGGCCTTGCAGATGTCTGCGTAGGTGGCTTCTTTGTTGAGCTCGACGGTGAGGTCGACCACGGACACGTCCGACGTGGGCACGCGGAAGGCCATGCCGGTCAGCTTGCCGTTCAACTCCGGGATCACCTTGCCGACGGCCTTGGCCGCGCCGGTGGACGACGGGATGATGTTCTCGAGGATGCCGCGACCGCCGCGCCAGTCCTTCTTCGAGGGACCGTCGACCGTCTTCTGGGTGGCGGTGGTGGCGTGCACGGTGGTCATCAAGCCGCGCTTGATCCCCCAGTTGTCGTTCAGCACCTTGGCGACCGGCGCGAGACAGTTGGTGGTGCAGGATGCGTTCGAGACGATGGCTTGGCCAGCGTAGCTCTCGTCGTTCACGCCCATGACGAACATGGGGGTCTCGTCCTTGGACGGGGCCGAGAATACGACCTTCTTTGCGCCGGCAGCCAAGTGCTTCTCGCCGCCCGGCTTGTCCAGGAAGATGCCCGTGGCTTCGACGACGGTATCCGCGCCGACGGCGCCCCAGTTGAGCTTCGACGGGTCGGTCTCCGCGCTGCAGCGGATCGGCTTGCCGTTGACGACGAGCTTGCCGTCGGTCACCTCGACAGTGCCCTTGAAGCGACCGTGCACCGAGTCGTACTTCAACATGTAGGCGAGGTACTCGACCTCGAGCAAATCGTTGATGGCGACGATCTCGACGTCACCACGCCCAATGGCAGCGCGGAAAACCATACGACCGATGCGGCCGAAGCCATTGATACCGACCTTGATCATTTCTTCGTTCCTTTTCTAGACGCCCACAGGAGGCTCGCGAGACGGCGCATCCGTAGCACTCCTCTGGCCTCGCGCCCACTTCGACCGCACCCGGCGAGCTGCCTTCCTGCGATGAAAAGCGCCCGCTTGCTTCGAGAGCGTTTCCAAAGGCCGGCGAAACTCTTGCCGCAGCGCATTGGAAAGCGCCAAAACCCGATTTTTTACTGTTGACGGAACGCGCTGGGAGACAATTCTAGGGCTGCTCGGCGCTCCCAGCGCGGATGAAGACGAGAGTGTCTCGCAGGTCCTGGATCTGTTCGCGGCTGCGTTTGACGGCACGGGCGTACTCGGGGCTTTCGCCGGCGCGAGCGATGAACTCGGTATACTCACGAATCGCGCGCTCGGTGTTCTGCACGGACACGCGAACACTATCACTCTCGTGGTGATACTCGAGTGGCGCGAGCACGGCCTGACTCGCGGCATTCGGCGCAGGGGCTTCGCTGCGTGCAGCGGATGTAGCGTGAGTAGCGGGCATGGTGGCCGTAGCGGGCGCGCCCATGTTGCCCACCCCGCTGGAACATGCCGAGACGCCCAATAACGCCAACCAGTAGCTTCGTGTGCTCATTTTAGATCCTCGGCACCGTAGGACTCACCGCGCGACAGTTCCTTGGGTGGTACGATTGTGCAACGCTCGACACTTTGGTCACGGCGCGGCGATTTGGGCCGCGACAAAACGCCAACGTTTGGTCGTGCTACAGGACCAAGCACGCGAAAACAGCGAGTAGAAGAGCAATCCACGACTTGGCACGCCGGCTGCTACCGCGCTGACCATGCGAAATCCCCTGCTCCTCACTTCCGCCATCGCTTGCTTCGCGCTCACCGCATGTGGCGGCAGCAACGAACCCGCGAAGAGCCCCGACGAAAGCGCCGCCGAAAAGGCCAGCGAAGCTGCGGACAAAGCCGAAGACAAGGCCGATAAGGCCGCGGACAAGGCTGACGATGCGGCCAGCGACGCGAACAAGGCGGAGAAAGAAACCGAAGCCAAGTAGCGCTCCGCGAATAGCGCAGCTCCGTCGTCCCCAGGACCGGCGGAACTGCGAGCCGTGTGGATTTTGAGGTATCCTCCGCGATCATGAGCGGAAGCAGCGAAGGACTCAAAGCTAGCCAAACCAGGCTGTGGAAGCTGGTCGAGGAGCGCTGCCGGCCAGGCGCCGACGTCAGCGCCATCGATCAGCGTATCTGGGACTTGTTCGGGGAAGACTGGGCGATCATGTTCACGGACCTGTCCGGTTTTTCGCGCCGCACGTCAGAGTTCGGCATCGTCCATTTTCTGCAGATCATCCACGAGCAGCGCAAACTGTTGCTCCCGATCGTCGAATCCTTCGACGGGCTGTTGCTCAAAGAAGAGGGCGACAGTTTCATGATCATGTTCCGCCGCACCGATCGCGCGGTCGAGTGCGGCATCGATTTACAGCACGCCTGCCGCAACGTGAACGAGCGCCGCAAGGCTGAAGAGCAAATCCTACTCTGCCTGGGTATCGGCTACGGCCGCGTGCTACGCATCGGCGATACGGACGTGTGGGGACGCGAGGTCAACAACGCCAGCAAGCTCGGCGAAGACACAGCCAAGCCGTACGAGATCTTGCTCACCGGCGCCGCCAAAGCCGCCCTCGGGGACCGACCCGAGTTCGGCTACGAAGACATCGGCGCCGGCTCCTTCGGCGGCGATCCGAACTTCCGCTTGCTGTACAAGTAGTCGGGCCTAACCTCCCAATGGAGCAGGTTGGTTGATGGTCACGCGGCGCCGCCGCTCTCCGTCGCAGCCTTCGGCGTCGAGTTGCGGCCACCCCCGCCGGCGGAGGTTGCGACCCGCCGGCGCTAGTGAACCATCGCGGTTCGGCTCGTCGCCGCTGGGCGCCGACGCAGGCGGCAAGCGAGGGTCGCTCCCGCTCTCTCGGGGCGTCGCGGAAGCGTCGCCTGCTGGGTATCGGAGGCGTCGGGGGGCCTTCGGCGTCAGGTGCAGCTCGATAGAGCGCCCGCCCCCTGGGCTC
>DATEPG010000288.1:0-5175 GCA_035273265.1 Polyangiaceae bacterium | reverse complement strand
AGCGCCTTTGGCGAGCGGCAGGCAAAGGCCCGCTCGGAACGGTTGATTACAGGCCTCACAGGAACCAGAGCAGGCCGACTGACAGCACACCCCATCGACGCAAGGTGCGCCATCCGCACATTCGCTGTTCGCGTTGCACGCCGCGCCGATCTGGTTCGCCTCTTGGCATTTGCCGTCGCTCCTGCAAAAAAATCCGGCCTGACAGGGGTTACCGGCGTCGCATCGAGCGGGGCACATGCCTGCCGAACATTGCAGGTGACTCTCACAGCCGTTTTGGTTGGGTGTTTCCCCGCTGACGAGCCGACAGGTGCCAGGGGCGGCCGGGTCGTTGCACCAACGGCACGGACCGTCACAGGCGACATTGCAGCAAACGCCGTCGGCGATCTGACCCGACACGCAGGAATAGGGATCGCTCGAGGGCTGGCCCAGAGCGCTCGCGGTGAACACCTCCGAGGTCGCCAGCGTGCCACGGGGGTTCGCGCCACCCACGGCCAGGAGATGCGTCTGGTCGAGCGCGAAGAGTTGAAAATCTCGCCGACCCTGGCGCAAGTTCGAAGCGCTGGCCCAAGCGTTGCTCACGGGGTTGTAGCGCTGCACCGTCTTGGGGTTGGTGGGCGCGTCTTCCGAGCCGCCCAAGAAGCCTTCGCCAGCAGTTGGCCAGCCGTTGGATATCCCGCCGGCAATGACCACGTCAGAACCGAGGCGCACGGCAGCATGGTGCTTTCGCGGAAAGGTCGAGCCAGCGCTCGCCCAGCTGTTCTGATCGGGATAATAGCGCAGAGCCGTACCTAGGTATGCCTCGCTTGCTCCTTCTCCACCCACCACGAGCACCGAGCCGTCATCCAGCAACGTGGCGGTGTGCGCCATGCGTGCTTCGGGCATGGGCGCTATCGGGGTGATTGCGTTGGGCAGGGAGAAGATGAACCCAGAACTCAGATAGCCGCCCTGCGTTTGACTGTAGCCGCCCAAAATCAGCACGCGGGCGGCGCTGCCCGGCTGACTCTTCAGCAGCGTCGCGCTGTGAGCGTTGCGCGTGGCGATTGTAGCCAGTGCGCCGGGTAGGCCACTTGGATCGAACTTGCTCCAGTCACCTTGGTCAGAACGCACGTCGATGCTGGAAACCTGCTTGACGCCTGCGTCTCCGCCGATCAGAACGATGCTCGAGTCGAGAAGCGTGGCCGTGTGACCTGCACGGGGCGAGGGCGAAGCCGAATTCCCCTCCGGCATTCCCCAAATGTTTTGGTTGTCCGCCCATCCCGCAAGAGGCAAAGAAACGCGAGCCGTCAGTGCCTTCGCGGTCGCGTCCTTGCCACCGGCGAGTAGCACGCGATTGTCTGGCAGCAGGCTGAGCGTGGCGGCCGTACGCGCTTCCGGAAGCGGAAATGTCTGCGAGTGGAGCGCGCCGTCGAAGCTCAAGCGATTGCAGGTCACGACGAACGAGGGGCTCGTGGAGATCGAGCCGCCGCAAACCAACACGCTGCCGTCACCGAGTTCGACCCCCGAGTACGCGCCACGCGCGTCAGTCGCGAAAGATGTCCAGGCGGTGGAGTCACCGGGCAGGGCCAGCGTGGTCACCGCCAGCGCCTCGCGCGGTGCTGGCGCCGCTGTCGGCCCCAGCTCCTGGCAACCAATCAGTCCTAGGATTGCCAACCAGACCAAGGTCGACCGCCCGTGGCAAGCCGCCCCCCCAGTCACTGCAGTTTGTGGATTCACCTTCACGCCACTCCATTGTGACCGCTCGCGGAAACCTGGGAAGGGGGCAACCTGACTCGGCGGTCGGATAAATGACAAACAATGACTATCCCGACCTGGACCGAGCTCGAGCTCCCGCGTGTCCAGAAACGTTCGCCTCCTGACGGGTCCAAGCGGAGCGCGAGCTGAAGTCTGGCGGGCTAGCCTGTCGGATTCCGTACTCGGCCATGGGCGCCGACGAACCGATCCGGGTGCCCCCCGCCCTCTCGAAGGCGAGAGCCGGAGAACTGCAGAGCCAGAGAAGGAGAAGAAATGCAGCTAGTTCGTGGCGTTGCCGACCTTTTGCCGCCCGCCTGACAATCTACGACAATCACCGCTCGGAAGCTGGCAAGCTGTGCCGAATGTCGAGGGCGCAGGGTTCAGAAAGCGAGCTTGCCAATCGTTTGTCCGACGCGATCGTGAACGACGAACAGCGCCTTGCCAGCGGCCTGATCGAGGCAATGCCGGGGATCTTTTACCTGTACGACGAGCAGGGCCGCTTCTTGCGCTGGAACAGCAACTTCGAGCGAGTGTCGGGCTACTCGAGCCAAGAGATCGCGTGCATGCACCCTTTGGATTTCTTTCCTTCTGAAGAGAAGGAATTGCTCGAGCAGCGAATCGGTGAAGTGTTCGAGAAGGGGGAAGCGACCGTCGAAGCGTCGCTCCGCTCCAAGCAGGGCAGCTTGACCCCGTACTTCTTCACCGGCAAGCGGATCCAACTCGACGGAGCCCTGCGTTTGGTCGGCGTAGGTGTAAACATCGCCGAGCGCAAGCGCGCAGAAGACGCGCTCAAGAAAACCGAAGAGCGCTACCGCTCGACGCTCGACACGATCCTCGAGGGCTGTCAGCTGATCGATTTCGATTGGCGCTACCTGTACCTAAACCCGGCGGCGGCCATCCAGAACCGACGAGCGAACGCCGAGCTCTTGGGTTGCCGAATGCCGGATGCCTGGCCTGGCATCGAAAACACCGGCGTGTTTGCCATGCTCCGCCGTTGCATGGAGGAGCGCGTCAGCGCGCGTTCCGAGAACGAGTTCGAGTTCGCCGATGGTCACAAAGGCTGGTTCGACGTGCGTGCTCAGCCCGTGCCCGAGGGGATCTTCGTGGTTTCCGTCGATATCAGCGAGCGTCGGCGGGCGGAGCAGGCGGTCCGTGAATTGAACGAGAGCCTCGAGCGCAAAGTGCTGGAGCGGACGCGCGATCTGGACGCCGCCAAGGAGCGCGCCGAAGCCGCCGATCGAGTCAAATCGGCGTTCTTGGCGACCATGTCACACGAGCTTCGCACACCACTGAACTCGATCCTCGGCTTCACGGGCATCGTCTTGAAAGGCATGGCCGGCCCGCTCAACCCAGAGCAACAGAAGCAGTTGGGGATGGTCCAAGGCAGCGCGCGGCACCTGTTGGATCTGATCAACGATGTCCTCGACCTCTCTCGGATTGAAGCGGGACAGCTGGAGATGCGCTGTTCGCCCTTCGACTTGCGCAGCTCGATCGCGCGCGTATCCGGCTCGGTGTCGCCTCTGCTCGCCAAAAAAGGCCTCTCGCTGCGGGTCGTCGAACCGGATTCGGCGATGCCGATGCTGAGTGACCAACGACGCGTCGAGCAAGTGCTCTTGAATTTGTTGAACAACGCCATCAAATTCACCGAGCGCGGTGGGGTAACGCTCACGGTCGAGCTACTCGAAAACTTCCGGCCGAGCGACGCGGCTCCGACGGGTGGCGGGGTGCGCGCCGCGAGCCTGCGAGTGTCCGATACCGGTATTGGAATGCGGCAAGAAGATCTATCGTCGCTGTTTCAGCCCTTCCGGCAGATCGACTCGGGCTTGCAGCGTCAGCACGAAGGCACAGGCTTGGGACTCGCCATCTGTCGTCGCCTGACCGACTTGCTCGGCGGTACGATCGTCGCCGAGAGTACGTTCGGACACGGTAGCTCGTTCACCGCGGTATTGCCGCTGGAAAGGCGCGCCACTTCATGAGCCGCTCCGTATTGCTGATCGAGGACAACGAACAGAACCGCTACCTAGTGACATTCTTGCTGGAGCGGAGCGGCTTCACGGTCATGGCCGTGCCGGATGGCGTTGGTGGCATCGAGGCCGCGCGCACTCGGGTGCCAGCGCTGGTTCTGCTAGACATTCAACTGCCGACGATGGACGGCTACGCCGTAGCGCGCGCGCTGCGACAAAACCAGGCTCTGCGCGACACTCCGATCGTCGCTGTGACCTCCTACGCCATGCCCGGTGATCGAGAAAAGGCGTTGGAGGCGGGTTGCACGGGCTACATCGAGAAGCCCATCAACCCGGAAACGTTCGTCGACGAGGTCGAGCGGGCGTTGTCCGCGGCCCGTCAGGAGCGGTCATGACCCGCGTGCTGATCGTCGACGACAAGGCAGAGAATCTCTACTACCTGCAGGTACTGCTCGAGGCTCACGGCTGTCAGGTCGTCGCCGCCCACCATGGCGCCGAGGCGCTGGTTTTAGCCCGCCAAGCGCCACCCGACGTCATCATTTCGGATCTGCTGATGCCGGTGATGGACGGCTACACCCTACTCCGCCACTGGAAAGCGGACGCGCGCCTCCAGGCGAAGCCTTTCATCGTCTACACCGCGACCTACACGGAACCGGAGGATGAGCGACTCGCTCGCAACCTCGGTGCCGATGCGTTCATTCTCAAGCCGAGCGAACCCGACGAATTTCTGAGTCAGCTCGACGCGGTTCGGACCGGAAAGTCGGTAGCGATGCCGATGCGGCTCCAAGAGCCGGGCGAAGCAAGAGAAGGGCTGCTGCAGGAATACAGCGAGACCCTGATTCGCAAGCTGGAGGAAAAGAGCCTTCAGCTCGAAGAGAGCAACCGCGCGCTACAGAAAGACATCGCTGAACGGGAGGCCGTCGCCAAGCAACTGCGAGACACCGAAGAGCAGCTGCGGCATGCCCAGAAGATGGAAGCCGTAGGCCGCCTCGCGGGCGGGATCGCGCACGACTTCAACAACTTGCTGACGGTGATCTTGAGTTACACCACGCTCGTGCTCGACGAGCTGAATCCCGGCGACCGAATTCGAGACGATATCTTGCAAGTCCGTCGAGCGGGCGAACGAGCGACGGAGCTCACGCAGCAACTGCTCGCATTCAGCCGCCAACAGGTGCTCCAGCCCAAGGTGCTGAACCTCAATC
This sequence comes from Polyangiaceae bacterium, assembly GCA_035273265.1. Classification (GTDB taxonomy): domain Bacteria; phylum Myxococcota_A; class Polyangia; order Polyangiales; family Polyangiaceae; genus PMG-095. Next base: position 278 of record DATEPG010000288.1, on the reverse strand, counting down.
ATGTGCTGCTCGAAATGGAAAATCTGCTCCGGCGCCTGCTCGGCGAGGACGTCGAACTGACGCTGCTCACTGCCCGTCCGGTCCACAACGTACACGCGGATCTCGGGCAGATCGGTCAGATCGTGATGAATCTGGCAGTCAATGCCCGCGACGCAATGCCGCTCGGCGGAAAGCTGACCATCGAGACCAGCAACTGCGAGTTCGATAGAAGCTACGCCGAGAGTCACCCCGGGGTATCACCCGGGCCGCACGTGATGCTGGCGGTCACCGATACCGGC
>DATEPG010000287.1:0-3210 GCA_035273265.1 Polyangiaceae bacterium | reverse complement strand
CGTTTGTTCGTAGCGGCTGTCGAAGCGCCGGCGGGCGCCGGCCTTGGCCGCTGTCGGCAAAGCCATCGGCAGGCCCGGTGGTCCGCGTCGGAGTCGGCTATCCTCCTCCCGGTGAGCTCCGACAACATTCCCAAATCCGGTGGTTCAGCGGGCATTGCCCTGACGGCGATGCAGGTCGACGTCACCACCCGCCTCGGCTCGCATGCGCCCGCCACCGCCACCGGCTTCCCGACTCTCGATCGGATGCTCCACGGTGGGCTACGCAGCGGAACGGTGTTGGCGATCGCCGGCGCGCCTGGCGTCGGGCGTACCGCGTTTGCGCTGCTGATCGCCTACATGGCCGCGCGCGCCAAGGCCGGCGTGGTGTTTGCCAGCGCGTCCCTCGATGCCACCGAAGTGATGGCTCGACTCACTGCGCGCGCCCTCTACCGGGAGTACCCCGAGGTAAATACTCCTTACGGTATGATCTGGTCGGGGAAGGCTTGGCAGGACGCCGGCACGCACCGCGCGGTCGCGGATTCGGTGGAAACCGTGGTCAAGAAGGTGGGCGCGCAGCTTCACTTGTACCGGGCGAGGGGGCTGGAATCGACCCAATCGCTGGCCGAGTGTGCCGCCCAGCAGTGGTCGCGCCACGAACGCGCGGCGCTGGTGGTCGATGACATCGAGGCCTTTTCGGCGGTCGGGGCGGGCACCAGTAGCAACGCCGTGGCGGCCAATAGCAGCATGGAGGGGCGAGTCACCCACGTGGCCTATGATTTACGTCGGGTCGCCGACCAGGGCTGCTCGGTCGTGTTCACGACGCTTTCGCGGCACGCAGAGTTCGTCGCCCCAGCGGTGACGATTGCGGGTGAGTTGCGTGCGCTCGAGCATCCGCCCGCAGAAGATGGCGCGCGGGCGATGGAGTTCTTCGTCTATAAAAATCGGATCGGAGAGACCGGCAGCGTGCCACTCCGTTTCATTCCTGGGGCAGGCTTGTTCGAAGAGTCGAAGCCGCTTCAGTGACCACGACTCCGTTCGGATCGCGCTTCATCCTGCATGCGGACATGGACGCGTTCTACGCGTCCATCGAGCAACGCGACCATCCCGAGCTGCGTGGGCGGCCGGTGATCGTCGGTGCAAACTCAGGCCGAGGTGTCGTCGCGGCCGCCTCGTACGAAGCGCGCAAATTCGGGGTGCGCTCGGCGATGCCGGGCTTTCGCGCGCACGCCCTGTGCCCGCAGGGCGTTTTCGTGGCGCCCAATATGGCCCGCTACGTCGAAGTCTCCGAGCAAGTGCACGAGGTCTTCGGCGAGTTTACGCCCGAGATCGAAGCCATTGCGCTGGACGAAGCGTTCCTCGACATCACCGGCTCGGAGCGCTTGTTTGGGGGGCCGCTGCAGCTCGCAACCCAGCTCAAGCAGCGCGTCCGAGAGCGGACCGAGCTAGTGGTGACGGTGGCCGTGGCACCCAACAAGCTGGTGGCGAAGATCGCCTGCACCTTGGCCAAACCGAACGGCCTGCGCGTCGTCGGAGCCGACGAAGTGCGTGCTTTGCTCGATCCATTGCCGGTGCGCAAGCTGTGGGGCGTGGGTCCCGTCTTGGCCCAAAAGCTCGAGCGCTTGGGTCTGAAAACGCTCGCCGATTTGGTGAGCTACGACGCAGAGCAGCTGACTCGCGAACTGGGGGATCGCGCCGCGGAATTGCAAGCCATGGCGGCGGGCCGAGACACGCGCCCGGTGGTGTCCGAGCGCGCCGCCAAATCGATCGGCGAAGAGAGCACGTTCGACGTGGACATCCTGGAGCGCGAACTCGTGAGCGCAGCGCTGACCGCTCACGCCGATGGGGTCGCCCGACGCTTGCGACGCTCGGGTTTTGTCGGTCATACCATCACGCTCAAGATCAAACTGGGCCAATCGCGCACTCGTCGTCCTGCTCGCATCCCCGGCGAAGACGGTGAGGAGCCCGTCTACCCGCTGCTGACGCGCGCCAAGACCCTCCGTCTGCCGACGGACGACGGCCGGGTCATCCGCGAAGTCGTGCTCCAGCTTTGGGACGCGGCCAAGATCGTCGAGCCCGTGCGCTTGCTCGGGGTGTCGGTCTCACAGCTCACTGCGTCGGCGCAGACTCAGCTCGACCTATTCAGCGAAACCACCCGGCCCAAGCGGCAGCTCGGGGTCGCCCTAGACGCGATTCGCGAACGGTTTGGACGGGACGCCATCGGCCCTGCGGTTGGTCGCTTCGAAAAAGTGACGCCCACGCTGCGAAAAAAACGTGGCGAATGAGCGCTGACGGAAAGTCGGCCTCCGGGCCTGGGCGCCGCCGAAAGCTGTAGTCTTTTTCAGGAGTTAGGTGGGTGGGTGTGCCACTCGCAAAATCTGCGACCCCCACCTACGAAGGCCTACCCGTGTAGTTTGGGCGGAAACCGCATCGTCATACGATTGCAATGAGATTCGAGCAGTTGTAAGAGGGCTGCCACCATGACACGAAAGTCGGGGTTCATGGTGGCTGGTGTGGGTATCTCGCTCGCGCCTCACTTATCATTCTTAATAGTTCTTGGTACTTAGCTGGTTTTTTGAGTTGCGCGCCAAAGTGGCACGATACCTGCTTAAGGGCCAGCGGGCGGCTTCGCCCACACGTTACGTGACTAACCTAGGTTATTCGGAGGAATGGATTGATATGAAGAAGCTAACTGGCTTGCTCGCTGTGGTCGCGCTCGGCGCGGGCATCGCGTTGGTTGGATGTGGAAGCGACGACGATACGCCCGGCCCCTCGGCTGGTGCGGCTGGCAAGTCCGGCGGCAACAACGGCGGCGGATCCGGTAAGGGCGGCGGCAGCAGCACTGCTGGTATGCCGAGCACGGGCGATGCTGGCGCGACTTCGGCCGGCGCTGGTGGCGAGCAGCCCTCGGGTGCTGGCGCGGGCGGCGACGCCAACGGCGGCGCGGCCGGTGACGGCGGCGATCTGGGCGGTGCTCCGTCCTCCGCTGGCGCAGCGGGCGCCTGATTGCCCCCCGTTCTTCGGCCCGGTGCGTACGCGCCGAGCTGGAGAGCATGCACTTTGCAGAGATCATCGGCGCGGCAGGTTCCGGAACCTGACGCGCCGATGTCTTTTTGTGGGCTCGTAGCGAGCGCGCTAAGCTGCACGCGAGCATGACTAGCCGGAACCGGGCACACGTGAGTCGTTGGGGATTGCTCGCTGGGATCGCTGCAGCCGTGCTCGCGACCGCCTGTG
>DATEPG010000286.1:0-8949 GCA_035273265.1 Polyangiaceae bacterium | reverse complement strand
CTTTACACAGATCTGTATAAGCAGGCGGGAGCCGCGCTTCTTTACCGCAATTTCCTGCGACAGGTTCAGCTTAGCTTGCGTTCCGCGCCGCTCGAATACAAGTTGGGGACCACCACAAGTAGCCGAACCTTACTCCATCCGATGGACCAGACGCTAACTGCAGCTCGCGCATTGGTTGAGGAGTACGCAACAGGGCGTGCCGTTTGGTTTTCGCAGGAGGTGATTGACCGGGGCACGTACTGGTTCTTTCCGGTCGGCTTTGTCGGGTCCAGTGGCGTCATCGTCAACAAGTCGGATCTAGCTCTCTTCCCAATGGGTTCAGCTCTCTCGTTGGACGACTGTTTCTGGGGCCACGAGCATGGCTTCTCGCCCGAGCTTGTTGTTCTCCGCATACTCGAGGTTCACAACCGCGACCAAACCGTCGAGTTCTTGCTTCCGTTCGCCGGTGCTCCCAAAGGACGGAACCCGAATCCGCGGCGCGTTTGGACTCGCAACGCACTCACGGTGCTTCCTTTTGACTGTCCGCCGCAGTGCCTTTGGCTAAAGATCCCGCAGTTCCGTGGCCTCCAAGCAGAGCAAACGTTCGAGTATCAGCTCTTGGCTGCGCTTGCGGTCTAGCCCGTCGTTGAACGTCGACGGGCGAGGAGACACTGGCATTCAGCCAATGCTCAGCACGCGGACTGCTCGAAAATAGCCGGCGCGCTGAATCTACACCCGACGTCGAGCGTTGAACGCGCTCAACGCGCGAGCGCTGCGAGGATGCACTCCGGAGCACGCTCGATGTTGTTAACGACGAGCGATGCCTTGATGCGTACGGGTTCTCCTCGCTCGATGGTGGGGAGGGGTGAAAAGTTCTTCAGGCACAGCAGCTGCTGGGCGGCGCGGATGCGATCGAGAGCGCCTTCGAAATCGCGACTGCGAGCGACGCTTCGATCCGAACCACGCGATAGACGACGCTCGAGCGGTGCCCTCGGGTGCGAACGCGATGCCCGGCCCAGCTGCAATGATCTTCCCGAGCAGCCAACCACGGGGTCGATCGAGGGCACGAGCAACGGCCGGTTGCCGCCGGACGAAGCTGCAGTGTCGCTGCCGTGGCCGCTCACCGGCTGTGATCCGCGTCCAGGACGGGGCGCTCAGGTGAAGTCGGGTGCGAGCGCGCAGCGATTGCAGGGCCATGTCAGGGTACCGCCCCGGCGAGGAAATAGCCCGCGCAGCGTTTTGCCTGGTTTTCGGTGGACAATCGGCGAGCGTCAATCGATTTCGACAAGCAGCGACTCCTCGTCGCGGCCCGCGGTATGCTATCCCGCGCCGCAAGACTTCCCACTTGGGCTTCGACCGAATGCGACCACCTTCGATTTCAATCCGCAAACCATCCAGGGAGCACCGCGGCGGCGGTTCCGTTTGGAGCGCAGCGCACTGTGCGCGGCGCTGCCTAGTGCTCCTGCTTGCCGCTCTCGGGCTGGTCCACTGTGGCAGCAGCTCGCGCGACTTGTTCGGCAGCTCCGGGGCGGGTACGGGCGGCGCGGCAGGCAGCACGATGGCGTCCGGCGCAGGCAGCGATGGCGCGCCGCTGCTGTGCAGCAGCGGGATGGCCTGCGGCACCGAGTGCGTCGACACGCAAAGCAACGCCTCGCACTGCGGCGACTGCGCGACCAAGTGTCCGCTCGATGCAGCCTGCGCCGGCGGCGCTTGCATGTGCCCGACTGGGCAGCAAGTCTGCGCCACGGACTGTGCCGATTTGGCTACTGACGCGGCGCACTGCGGCTCGTGCGACCGGGCTTGCCCACTGGCCGCGAGCTGTAGCGCCGGGCAGTGCGTGTGTCCGCGAAACATGGAGCTATGCGGCGACGCCTGCGCCGACACGAATAGCAGCACAGCACACTGCGGAGCTTGCGACCGCGCCTGTCCCAAGGGTGGGACCTGCGCGCAAGGCGCGTGCATGTGTCCTCCTGCACAGGCAACCCTGTGCGGCAACGAGTGCGCGGACCTGCAAAGCGCCGTTGCTCACTGTGGCGACTGCGGAACGGCCTGCATCAATAACCAGATCTGCGCTGAGGGCAGCTGCAACTGCGCGGTCGGCCAAACTGACTGCAACGCCAGCGCGAACCGACCCGGCTGCGCGGATCTCAGCAGCACCCCAGCGCACTGTGGCGACTGCGAAACGGCCTGCATCAATAACCAGATCTGCGCTGAGGGCAGCTGCACCTGCGCAGCCGGCCAAGCCGACTGCAACGGGAGCAGTATCAAACCCGGCTGTGCCGATCTCACGAGCACCGCCGCTCACTGCGGCAGCTGCGATGTGCAGTGCCCCGGAAATGAGCCGTGCATCGATTCGAAGTGCGGCTGTCCGGTGGGGCAGACGCTGTGCGGCGACAAATGCGTGGTTCTGTCGTCCGATCCCATGAACTGCGCTGCTTGTGCCAAGCAGTGCCCGAGCGGCAATTTCTGCACCAATGGCCAATGCTTGAAGTCGCCATGCGATCTTCTGTGCACGGACCCCGAACAAGTTTCGCTCCAGGACGACGGCTTCCGCGTCGACCCGGTTGGCACCGATGAGCGCTGCCTGGAGGTGAAGGGTTATGCTCCGACCCAGACCAATGCGCGCATCGTGTGCTGGAACTTCGACGCGGACCGCAGCCTGAAGGTGAACGGTCAGGCCGCGCCGTGTTTGGTCGACGCCGGCTTCGTGCTCGACACGAGCCGAGCCGGGGGCTATTGCGTCCAGGTTGGAGCCGGCGGGACCGTCAGCGCGGGGCTACTGCTACCGGTGGAGTGACCGCACTTGGTTACTCCGTTGCTGCGGCTCGCCGCGGACTCGACCGGGGAGTGCCGCGCGCTGGCCACCGCGCGACGATACAGCAGAAATAGATGATGGACCCTCAGGGCGCGGTCGGCCCCGATGCTCGGCTCGCCTACTCGGAACCAGCCGTGCCGAGGACACGCCAACACCAATTCATCGTCTTCGCCGAATCGCTCGATGAGTGGTTACGCTCGCAGCCGCTGACCGAGTAGCTTCGTGCCACACACCTGTATCCTGCAGCGCTACCCAACAAGCAGCCCGCTCGCGGCGCCGGAGGCTGCGTTGCCACATCCACTGGGCGGGTGGGAAAGCCCGCGTGAATCTGAAACCGGAACCAGGAGCGCGCGGCCTGCCCTCTAACAGCTCGAAAATCCGCTATACCTCTGGCTATGTACGGGGATGCAGAGCGGGGCAACGGTTGGCAGCGTCGAGCAAGACTTACGTGCTTGGTGTTTGCCCTCGGGGGTTGTCAGTCGCAACTCCCCTCTTCAGCCACACGCAGTCCTGCTCCGGTTTCGAGCGGGGCCCTTCCCACCCGTGCGGTCGGTTCAGCCAACTCCGCCAGCGCGTCGGCGCCGGTTGCGACGACTCAGCCTCGAGCCGAGCATCTCGTTGCGGAACGAGTCATGACCGCCGCGCAGCGCTGGTCGGCAAGCTCCGTGGTGCTCGGAGAAAGCTTCGGCTGCGCGCAGTTTTCCTCCGGCTCGAGTACCCGGTGGCAATGCTGGGACGCTCCGCGAGCGGGCGACGTAGGCCCCATCAAGGCCTGGCCAGTCCCTTGGTTGGACGACCGACTCGAGCTCCAGGCCGCTCCGGACCGCCTATGCGAGTTTGCGAGCCAAGCGCTCACCTACCGGTGCTGGGCGCCACCGCAGCGCACGGACCTCGTGGGTCGAGATTTGCCTGCCCATTGGCAGTGGACCAATCCCAATCACGCTACGTTTGGGGAAGCCTACACGCGTGCGGACCGCCTGGGTTCCGTCGCGCAGGGCGGCTCGTTCGCCTGCTTGCAGGCAACGACAGACGGGGTTTGGTGCCTGGGCGATGACCGCTTTGGTCAGCTCGGCGGCTCACTTCCCGTGCCGCCACCGGAAGCCACGGCGGAAGATCCGGCCTTCGTACCGCACATCTGGCCTGTCCATCACCTGGCAACGGGGACCTGGCACGCCTGTGTGCTCACGGACGAACAGAGCACCATTAAAGACGATCCGTACATTGCCTGCTGGGGCCGAGGCGACTACGGACAGCTCGGCTTCAAAGCGCCCGACCGCTGCCTGGTCGAGGGTGTGAACGTGCCATGCGCGAAATCCCCGCGGCGTGGCATCTCGCTCAAGAACTCAGTCGCCGTACCGTTGGCGGGCGATCTGTTCAGTTGTGTGTCGAGCGAGGCCGGCATCAAGTGCTGGGGGGCGAACCGCGATGCGTTCTTCGGTACTCCGGGCTCGTGTCCGGCCTCCCTGCGCAAAGCCTGGCCGACCCTCCACGGTAGCGTCCCCGCCCCGCGCGCCGCCTGTTCAGCGACTCCCGTGGCCGTGCCCAAGCTGACCGGCTTTCATCAATCTCCCGCCGTCGGACCGCGCGGCATATGCATCCAAGAAGCCGACCAGCTGAAGTGCTGGGGCGCCCTGCACGCTCCACGCGGCCCGCGCGTTTCGCAGCTTGCTGTCAATCCGGGCCAACATGCCAACGCCTGTGGTCTCCGCGGCGGCACCCGGGTCCTCGTACGACCCTCGACGATCGAGACTGCTGCCATCCACGATACGCTCGACGCGAGCGTGGTGTGTTGGGGCGAAGGCTACTCCGCTCCCAGCACGCCCGACGTGCCGGTGACCGTCGAATTCACGCCCTTCGAGCCCGCCAGCGAAACTGCCGTGGTTCGCAGCAGCAATTGGGCCGGCCCTTGGTCGGCCAGGTGCATGATCCAGCGACCATGCCAGTTCGGAACGCGCCAGACTCAGCAGTGCACGAGCAATCTCGTACCGAAAAACTGGGACGAGCTGCTCGCGTCGCCCGAGCGCTACGCGGGTCAAGTCGTGAGCGTGCGCGGACGGATCGAACGGGGAGAAGGTCGAACGACCCACGCCGCGTGCCCGGGGAAGGATGGCAGGGGCTGCTGCAACCGAGTCGAGAGCCCCGTCTTGCTCGCCGGCAAATCTCCGCTGCTACTCGGCGGTCTTTCTTGTCAGGGCGACGACTCTCAACAATGCTGCAACGCGCCGGCTTTTGGCCAGACGCTGGTGGCCACTGGGCGACTTCGCACCGGGGATCACCCGCACTCGGAGCTCTGGGTCCTGGACGACCCCGTGCTGTGTCTCGAAGCCCCGCCGTAGCACGCCGCAGCTCGTTGAGGAGTTTGTTCGACGCGAGCTAGCCCGATAGCTTCCGTCCGAGAACGCAGTCGAGCCGTGCGCGCGCGCGAAGTGCCGCAGTCGGCCGCGATCCCGGCGCCGTGCTCGCCTTGCTCTGACTGCGAAGGCCCGCCGCGCAACGTCCGGTTGTGCGTGCGGGCCCGGATGCTCGAGCCGATGTCGGCTTCAGTTCGCGGCCTGAAGCCAAGACCAACTCTGTTGCCCTTTGACGTACAGGTAGTAACCGCCGTCCCGCTTTGCCGGATACGACCAATTGCCGAGCCATTGATTGGTGATGTTCGTTCCGTTGAGGTTCACCTGAGCCATGCTGTGACTGTTGACGCTGTACCCGAGCCGCGGAAAGAAGTAGCAGGTGTCACGCTGGCCCTGCAGCGTCAACGGCACGCTCGCCGACTGCACCGCGTTGCAACCGCTGGGACAGCTGCAGTTGGGGTTTGCAGTCCCGCCCACGGTGTTCACGCCCTCGTTGACCAACCATTGTCCGACCCCGTGCAGGGAATCGAGTGAAGTCTTCGTGTGCCAGTCCGTCCAAGAGACACCGCCCAAATCGTTGGGGTCGGAAATGGGGCGAAACGTGTAGTTGGAGTTCACCCCCACGACGCGAGGGTCGCTGTTGTTCGGCAGGTACAGCGGCCCCCCCGAGTCTCCGAGGCAAAGGCTCGCATTGTCGGGGTTCTGATCACGCCCGGCGGTGATTAAGTACGACGCACCGACCGTGGCGATCTGCTGATCGGTGATCGGCGAGTCGTGATGGCGAATTTGCGCTGCAGGAATGGTCCAGGCATCGTCGGTCTTGTAGCGCGTCAGCTGCGTAACCGCTTGATTCGTCCTATCTTCACAGCCCCAGCCGACCTTGACCGCTTGCGTACCGGTTTGAACTGGGGTCAGCTGAACTCTCGCTTGAGGGATCTGTGACGTATCTTGGGCAATCTCGATCACCGCAATGTCGGCGGCGCCGCCTTGCGAGAGGATCGGATCCTGACAGAGGGGACAGGACCACCACGACGGGTGAATCCTGGTCCGCACTATCGTAAACTGACCCTGATCGGCGTCGTTGACATTGAGCCCCCAGTTGATCAGAAGCGATTTGCCGGGCAGGTACTTGTCGGCGACGCCATTGTTCGGCGGGAAGGGTTCCGGTACGGGCTGCCCGCGCCCCGGGCGGGGTACAGCCACGCAGTGGGCGGCGGTCAGAAAGAGACGAGCGCCAACCTTGGCGGCAGTGCACACGCCGCCGATGGCCACCGTCGAACGAAAGTGATACGGCGCCGCTGCGGTGCCCCCGATCAGCGCTTGTTCTTGGGTCGCAACGGAGTCACTGCTGCCCGACTCAGAGGCCTCGCTCCCCACGGCGCAACCCGCAGTCAGGGCTACTCCGGACGCAAGGGCAAGACGCACCACGGCCGTTCCAATTTTGCCAGTTCGAAGAGACAACTTCTTGCTCATTTATTCCTCTCCCGCGGCACCCGAAGACCACGAAACTGTGATCAGGTTCCGCTGCGTTAGAGGCGCTCCGAGCTCGAACCTTCGGTCACGCTCGCGCCTTTCCCACGGTAAGTGCCGAAATTTCGGCCGACCCCACGCGCTTCGGGATGTTGGCCGCGGGGCTCGACGCTTTCAGCCCCCGGGGGCCGGACGAAACGGCTTTCAGGCCCGGATTGGTAGCGCTGGCGCCGACCCGCTTGCCGATACAGGCCGGGCCCGCTAGCTCACGAGGATGGTCGTATCGGCTCGTGCCAAAGTAGAGCGGGGATCGAGCGGTACGGCGCGCTGGGAGCTGGCTGCGCGGCCGCTGCCCGCCGTGCTGCGTCCGTGGGTGACTAAATGTGACGGGTACGGCGAATGGTCGGGCGCGCCGGTGGCGCGGCGCGAAATACCGATGCCGCGCGTGGTCGTGATCCTCGAGTTCGACACGCCCATCGGCTTGCACGACCCTGCCGACGAGGCAAAGCGGACGACGTTCAAGGGCGGCTTCGTCGCCGGGCTCGACGATCGCTCCACGCTGACCACGCACGACGGCATCCAGCGCGGCATTCAGATCGATCTGACGCCCACCGCGGCCCGGCGCTGCTTCGATCGGCCGATGTCGGAACTGCTCGGGCAGGTCGTACCGCTCGTCGAGCTATTGCCGCGCGCCGAGCGGCACTTGTGCGAGCGGCTCGCGGCGCTTCCGGACTGGGACGCCCGGCTCGAGATCGTGGAGGCCTTACTCGCCGAGCGCATCACGGCGTGTCGGGCGGACACGCGGGTCGCCGAGTGGGCCACCCGGCGCATCGAGGCCTGCGGCGGTGGGCTCGACCTGAACACGCTCGCGCGCGAGCTCGGCTATTCGCCGAAGCACGTCATCAGCCTCTTCCACGAGCACGTGGGCATGACACCGAAGCGCTTCGCGCGCGTCGTCCGCTTCGATCGACTGGCCCGCCACTTGCGCAGCGGCGGAACGGGTTCATGGGCGGAACTGGCGGCGCGTTTCGGCTGGTTCGATCAGGCGCACCTATCGAATGACGTGAAGCGCATGACCCGGGGCTCACCCTCCGAGCTGCGCGAACTGCTAGCAGGACCTGCGGGGGTAAATTTCTTCCAAGACGCTTCGGGCAACGCGGCGTAATCTTCGATGATGTCGCAAAGGAACGCGATCTTCCTGCCGCCCGCAGGCGGTCGTCAGTATCCCATGGGTCGGATCGCCGCCGTCTTTCTCGCCGACGGCGACGAGACGCAGAAGCGCTATTCGATCTCCGAATGGTGGCTAGATCCCAACACCAAAGGCCCCGGCAGCCATTCGCACGCAGAAGACGACATCTTTTACGTGATCGAAGGCACCATGAGCTTCATGCTCGGTGAGCGCTGGGTAGACGCGCCACCCGGCTCCTTCGTGCTCGCCCCCGGTGGCATGAAGCACGATTTCGAAAATCGGACCGATCAGCGCGCGGGCGCCCTCAATTTTTCGGTCCCCGGGGGATTCGAGACGGAAATGCCGGGCGTCGCGGACTGGTTCAAAGAAAACCCGCCAGCCAACGCCAGGTAAATTTCTTCCAAGCCCCTCAGCCCGAGGCGCCGTACGCCGTGGGGATGGAACCCGCCAGAGTCAATCCCATCCCCGATGGCCAGCGTCTGTTTGCCTACCTCGTAGTCGCCGGTGCGGCGCACGCCATCGATTTTTATGCACGCGCGTTCGGCGCCCAGGAAAACTACCGCCTCGAAATGGGCGACAAGATCGGTCACGCCGAGTTTGGCTTCGATGGCGTCACAATCATGCTCTCGGACGAGTTTCCCGAGCTTGGCTTCACCGCGCCCGTCGGCACGACGGCGGTGAGTATCATGGTCTACGTCGCCAACGTGGACGCCCTCGCCGAGCGCGCCGTCGCCGCGGGCGCCACGCTCGAAAAACCGGTGACCGACGAGCTCTACGGCGACCGCGTGGCAAGTCTTCGAGATCCGTTTGGGCACCGCTGGCTCTTGCATTCGAGGCGCGAGATCGTTACGCCCGAGGAAATGCGTCGGCGCATGGCCGCCACGGGCTGAGCCGCTCAATCCCCCACGACCCGACACCAGAAGCAGCGGGGTCAGACGCGCGGGCGGGGCCTCGAGTTTTCCACGCCAAAGAGTTCACGCAAAGCTTGGTTGGGCGGGCGAGGAACTCTACACCGCTTCCCGCTTGAAAAGATCGAGCGAGTCTGATCTATAGCGGTCAGTGAATTCCCTGTCGTTGGATCTGAGGCGCCGAATCGTCGCCGCGTATGAGCGCGACGAAGGCACGTACTTCGAGTTGGCACGGAGGTT
>DATEPG010000285.1:0-13379 GCA_035273265.1 Polyangiaceae bacterium | reverse complement strand
GTTTCCCAGCGAGCGCTGGGGAACCCCGGTACAGCCCGCGGAGATTTTGGAAGCGCTCGCGCGCGAGGGCCTGGATCCAGACGCCGAGTCGAGCGCAGGCACCGCGTGCGGCATTGCGCGATTTTTAGCGGGCGCGTATGCCCGTTCGATCCAGCAGGAAGGCTGTCGCATTCGCCGCGAGCTTTCGCTAGGCATTCCGTTCCGCAGCACTCCGCCCGAGCAGAGTCCGCCGCCCGAGAGCGGCGCTCGAACACGTGGCCGACGCGTGGCGCCGGGCCAACTGGAGCTATTCGCGCTCCGCCCCAGGAGCAACGCACCGGATCCGGAGCTGCTCTCCGCAACCGTCGTGATCAAGGCAACACTCGACCTGGTGATTGAGCGCGTCGACGGTAGTATCGACGTCATCGACTACAAGCGCTCGCGCGGCGGCGACGAGGACCGCTATTCGTTTCAGCTTGCCGCTTACCGTACAGCGGCGCAGCGGCACTTCGGGATCGATCGCATTCGAACCGGGCTCGTGCATCTACTGGGTGAGAACAACGAACCGGACTGGCAGACGCCAGCCGCGTTCGATTTTTTCGAACTCGGCACACGCTTGGTCGAAGCCCGCTTTCACGACTCGTGGCCGGCCATCAGCGAGCCCGCGTGCCGCAAGGCGCAATGCGGCTTCGTCTCCGCCTGCCACGCCGCAGAGCGCACGGCGGCCAGACGGCCCATTGACCAACAAAACGATTAGCCGGCCGCTCAGGGCTTGAAAATTAACAGAAACGACGATACATACGTCGCCCGCGTAACCGAAAAAAGTCGAGTAGATTTCAGGAGCTGCACCAGGCTCTCCGGCCTATTGACCGATTGCGCATCGCGTTAATTTATGGCAAAAAATTGGCGCACTTCGCCTGCCCCGGCCCTCCGATCGCCATATACTCGCGCTCTGCCAGGTCGCCTTTCGACACCCCTCGATTAGACCGCGCGCAGCACCCACGGGTGGGCCCCCCACCTTTCAACTCACTCCCCGACATCGAGCCACCGAAATGACACTTCCGCCTCGCTCAGGACTCTACGACCCGAAATTCGAACACGACGCCTGCGGCGTTGGTTTCGTGGCCAACATCAAGGGTGAGGCCTCGCACGATATCGTCAAGAAGGGCATCGATATCCTGCTCAACCTCGTGCATCGCGGCGCCACGGGCTGCGATCCCCTGACGGGCGACGGCGCCGGCATCATCCTGCAAGTTCCAGACGCGTTCTTTCGCCATGCCTGCGACGAAGCCGACATCGATCTGCCCGAGGCCGGGCGCTATGGCGTCGGCTGTGTCTTCTTGCCTCGTGACCGCAAAGCACGCCGCCGCTGTCAGCAGATTTTGGAAGACAAGATCTTCGGCACCGGTCAGCGCCTGATCGGCTGGCGCGACGTCACGGTGAACGAGAGCGTGCTCGGGCCCGCGGCGCGCGAGAGCGCGCCAGTGATCCGCCAAGTGTTCATCGGCTCGACCTGCGAAGACGAAGCCACCTTCGAGCGCAAGCTGTTCGTGATCCGCAAATGGGCGGAGCGCACCGTGCGCGAGACCACCCTCGCCGGCAAAGGTTCTTTCTATATCCCGAGCCTCTCGAGCCGCACCATCATCTACAAGGGCCTGCTGTTGGCCGAGCAGCTCGCGGAGTTCTTCGTCGAGCTCAAAGACGAACGAATGGTGAGTGCGCTCGCCATGGTGCATCAGCGTTTCAGCACCAACACCTTTCCCACCTGGGAGCTCGCCCAACCGTTTCGTACCCTGGCTCACAACGGGGAAATCAACACCGTGCGTGGCAACGCTGCTTGGATGGCCGCGCGCGAGCAGCTGTTCAACGGCGAAATCTTCGGCGAAGACGTGCGCCACATTTTACCCACCATCACGCCCGGCGGTAGCGATTCCGCGACGCTCGACAACGTGACCGAACTGCTCCTGCATGCGGGCCGCAGTCTGCCGCACGTGATGATGATGCTCGTGCCGGAAGCTTGGCAAAACGACGAGCTGATGTCCGCGCACAAGCGCGAATTTTACGAATACCACTCGTGCCTGGTGGAACCGTGGGACGGCCCGGCCGCACTGGCTTTCACCGACGGCAAGCGCATCGGTGGCATGCTCGATCGCAACGGCCTCCGCCCTGCCCGCTACACGATCACCAAGGACGGCTTGGTGGTGCTCGCGTCGGAGACCGGCGTCCTTTCGTTCGAACCCGACAACATCTTGCGCAAAGGCCGGCTCGAGCCGGGTCGCATGTTCCTGGTCGACACCGAACTCGGCCGCATCGTCGAAGACGACGAGATCAAGGACGCGGTGTGCAAGGCGCGCCCCTATGGCAAGTGGCTGCGCGAGAACAAGATCTCGCTCGCCGATATCGACGCCTCGCCGCCCAGCGCTACCCGGCGTGAATATGCGTCGCTGATCCAGCGGCAAAAGACCTTCGGCTACAGCCAAGAAGATCTGGGCTTCCTGATGGGGCCGATGGCCCAAAACGGCGACGAGCCGCGCGGCTCGATGGGTACTGACACGCCGCTCGCCGTGCTCAGCGATCGTCCACAGCTGCTCTTCAACTATTTCAAGCAGCATTTCGCGCAGGTCACCAATCCCGCGATCGACCCGATCCGCGAAGAGCTGGTGATGAGCCTCAAGGCCTACATCGGGGGCGAAGGCAACATTCTGTTCGAACTGCCGGATCAAGCGCAGATGCTGGAGCTGCCGCACCCGATCCTGACCAATATGGATTTGGCCAAGCTGCGTGAAACACACCTGCAGCAGGTCCGCCAACCGCCGACGATCCCCATGCTCTACCCCGTCGACGAAGGCGGGGAAGGGCTCAAATCTGCGATCGACGAGCTCTGTCGTCAAGCCTCGCTGGCTGTGCTCAACGGGCACGGCCTGGTCATCCTGAGCGACCGCGGTTCGAACGAGGCCATGGCCCCGGTGCCGAGCTTGCTGGCGACCGGCGCCGTGCATCACCACCTCATGCGCAACGGCACGCGCATGAAAATCGGCATCATCGTCGAAGCCGGCGACGCGCGCGAGGTGCACCACTTCGCCCTGCTCCTCGGCTACGGCGCAGGCGCGATCAATCCCTACCTGGCACTGGAAACCGTCAGCCAAATGGTTCGCGAGGGCACGTTCCCGAACCTCAAGGATCCGGAAGTCGCCCAAGGCAAGTACATCAAGTCGATCAACAAGGGCTTGCTCAAAGTGATGAGCAAGATGGGCATCAGCACCCTGCAGAGCTACCAGGGCGCGCAGATCTTCGAAGCCATCGGCCTTTCGCCCGAGGTGATCGACACATACTTCACCGGCACGGCCTCGCGCATCTCCGGCATCGACATCGACGTGCTGGCCGAGGAGTGCCGGCTGCGCCACGAGCGCAGCTACCCGAAGATGACCGAAGCCTCGTCGATGCTCGACATTGGTGGGCAGTACGCGTACCGCGCCCAGGGTGAGCGTCATTTGTGGAACCCGGGCACGGTGGCAGCCTTGCAGCGCGCCGTGCGCATGGAAGACGTCACGAGCTACAAAGAGTACGCCGCGCTGATCAACTCACAGATCTCGACCTCGGGACTCATCACCCTGCGCGGGATGTGGGACCTAGTGGAGACCGACAAGTCGATCCCGCTCGAAGAAGTCGAGCCAGCGACCGAGATCGTGAAGCGCTTCGCCACCGGCGCGATGAGCTTCGGCTCGATCAGCGGTGAAGCCCACGAAACGCTGGCGATCGCCATGAACCGCATCGGCGGGAAGAGCAACACCGGTGAGGGTGGAGAGCGCGAGGAGCGCTACCAACTCGATCCCAACGGGGACTCACGGCGCAGCTCGATCAAGCAAGTGGCATCCGGCCGTTTCGGCGTGACCACGTACTACTTGGTCAATTGTGACGAGCTGCAGATCAAAGTCTCGCAGGGCGCCAAGCCCGGTGAAGGCGGCGAGCTGCCCGGCCACAAGGTCGACGCGATCATCGCCAAGACCCGTCACTCCACGCCCGGCGTGACCTTGATTTCCCCTCCCCCACATCACGACATCTACTCGATCGAAGATTTGGCGCAGCTGATCTTCGACTTGAAGATGGTCAATCCCCGCGCGCGCATCAGTGTCAAACTGGTGGCCGAGGCTGGCGTCGGCACGGTCGCCGCGGGCGTCGCCAAAGCCCACGCGGACGTGATTCTGATCGCGGGCCACGATGGCGGCACGGGCGCCTCGCCCTTGACCTCGATCAAACATGCTGGTGTGCCCTGGGAAATCGGCTTGGCCGAAACTCACCAAGTGTTGGTCAAGAACGATCTGCGCAGCCGCGTGTTCCTGCAAGCGGACGGGCAGATGCGCACTGGCCGGGACGTCGTGTTCGCGGCCCTGCTGGGCGCGGAAGAGTTCGGATTCGCGACCGCTCCGTTGGTCGCGACCGGCTGCATCATGATGAGAAAGTGCCACCTCAATACCTGTCCGGTGGGCATCGCAACGCAGGATCCGGTACTGCGTGCCAAGTTCAACGGCCAACCGGAGCACGTGGTCCGCTTCATGTTTTACGTTGCCGAAGAGACACGCGAAATCATGGCGACCCTGGGTTTCCGCACGGTCAAGGAGATGGTCGGTCAGGTCGATCGCATTCGACAGAAGAGCAACGTCACGCATTGGAAGGCTTCCAAGCTCGACTTCTCCGACGTGCTGATGCCGGCGGATGCCAAGCCCGGCGTCGAGGTCAGCAAGACCATCGAACAAGATCACGGCTTGAGCGCAACGCTCGACGTGATGCTGATCGACCGTCTCAAGCCGGCGCTCGAGCGGCGCGAGCCGGTGCGGCTGGATATCCCGGTACGCAACGCGCATCGCACCATCGGTGGCATGCTGGCCGGTGAAGTCGCGCGGCGCTTCGGTCAAGACGGCCTACCCGAAGGCACGATCGATCTGCACTTCACTGGCTCGGCGGGGCAAAGCTTCGGTGCCTGGGTCACCCGCGGGATGACCCTCAGCCTCGAAGGTGAAGGCAACGACTACGTGGGCAAGGGCATGTCCGGCGGTATCCTGGCGATTCGCCCGCCGCGCGGAATCGACCAAAGCTTCCACGCCGAGCAAAACGTGATCGTCGGCAATACCGCCCTGTATGGCGCGACCAGCGGTCGGGCCTTCTTCAACGGTCGCGGTGGCGAGCGCTTCGCCGTTCGCAACAGCGGTGCAACCGCGGTCGTCGAAGGCGTGGGCGATCACGGCTGTGAGTACATGACTGGCGGCCATGTGCTCGTGCTCGGGCGCACCGGGCGAAACTTCGCGGCCGGCATGAGCGGCGGCCTCGCCTACGTGCTGGATGAGAGCTCGGATTTCAAGCAACGCTGCAACCTGGGCATGGTCGAACTCGAAGCCCTGGCTCCGGAAGACGCGCTGTGGGTGGCCAAGCTGCTCGAGGAGCACCACGCGCGGACGGGCAGCCCCAAAGCCGCGGAGCTGCTCGCCAACTGGGAGACCGCGCAGGCTCGTTTCGTGAAGGTCGTGCCGACCGAGTACCGCCGCGTACTCGCGGAGCTGGCCAAGCGCGAAAAGGCTGCGCCGAGCTCCAGCCTGCCCGTGCTACAGCCCGGCGCCAACGCCGAATGAACGCTTGCTTAGGCCTATTCGTGTTGCTTGTGACTCAACGTCGAGAGTGAAAAGTCGTGGGAAAAATCACCGGATTTCTTGAAATTGAGCGAGTCGACCCGTCGAAACGGCCGGCACGTGAGCGCGTCAAAGACTACCGCGAGTTCGAGCTGCCGATCGTGCAGGAAACGCTCGCCGCGCAGGGCGCGCGCTGTATGGATTGCGGGATCCCGTTCTGTAACACCGGCTGCCCGCTCGGGAATCTGATCCCGGACTGGAACGACCACGCCTACAAGAACAAGCCCGAGCTGGCGATCGCGGCGCTGCACGCGACCAACAACTTCCCCGAGTTCACCGGCCGTGTTTGCCCGGCGCCCTGCGAAGCTGCCTGCGTTCTCGGCATCAACGAGGACCCAGTCAGCATCAAGCTGATCGAGCGCTCGATCATCGATCGCGCCTTCGAAGAGGGGTTGGTCAAACCCGTACTGGCCAAGACTCGCACCGGCAAGAAGATCGCCGTGGTTGGTTCTGGTCCGGCGGGCATGGCCGCCGCTCAGCAGTTGGCGCGCGCCGGCCACGACGTCACCTTGTTCGAGCGCGACGATCGCATCGGCGGTCTCCTGACCTACGGCATCCCGGATTTCAAAATGGAGAAGTCGCTCGTCGATCGGCGCATCGAGCAAATGAAGGCCGAGGGCGTCACCTTCAAAACCAGCGTCGATGTCGGGCGTGACGTCACCGCGCATGACTTGAAAAAGAATTTCGACGCGACCGTGCTCACGATCGGCTCGCGCAAAGCGCGCGATCTGGAAGTCGCTGGCCGCGAACTACCGGGCACGTACTACGCCATGGATTTCCTGACGCAGCAGAACCGCCGCGTGGCGGGTCTGCCGGTGCCTGACGCGGAAGCCATCCTGGCCACCGGCAAGAACGTGATCGTAATCGGCGGTGGCGACACCGGCAGCGACTGCATTGGCACCTCCCATCGCCAAGGCGCGCTCAGCGTGACCAGCTTCGAGATCATGCCGCGTCCTCCGGATGAGCGCGCGACGTCGACCCCCTGGCCGCTCTGGCCTCTGCAGCTCCGCACCTCGTCTTCGCACGAAGAAGGCGGCAAGCGCGACTGGAGCGTGTCCACCGAGCGCGTCAGCGGCAACGGCAAAGTCGAGAAGCTCCACTGCGTGCGCGTCGAATTCAAGGGCGGCCGCTTCGAGCGCGTCGCGGGCAGTGAGTTCGAACTAGAAGCCGATCTGGTGCTCTTGGCCATGGGCTTCGTGCATCCGGAGCACCCCGGCATCGTGACCGACCTGGAACTCAAGCTCGATCGCCGGGGCAACGTCCAGGTCGATTCACAATTCATGACCAGCGTACCGGGCGTGTTCGCCGCGGGCGACTGTCAGCGAGGGCAATCGCTGGTGGTTTGGGCGATCGCCGAGGGTCGCAAGGCCGCGCGCAACGTGGACCAATTCCTGATGGGACGGTCCGAGCTACCGTAGCCATCGCGGGTTGAATCGGCTGAATTCCACGGGTGGTTTCTGCCGCCCGTGGCACCTACACGGGGAGGCGTGCAATGCTCGATCGGTTTTGAGCTCACGCGTTTCTCGTAAAAGCAAATCGCCCCGACCCAGCCCCCCTCGCCCCCCGGAGACTTCCCAGCCGGAACTCTCGGTGAGCTACCGCCCCGCCGGTCACGAGACCATGACGGCGATCAGCGAGGAGCTGGTGTTTCGCGGCAAACCTCGACTGAAAACCGATGACGACGGACCAGAGGTGTCCGTCGTCGAAGGGCCAGCGGGGCGTGAAACCCTGGCCTTGATCGCCGATCTCGCGCGTCCCGCGCGGGCCACGCAATCGACGCTCGACTACGGCGATCGCATTTCCAACGCGCCCGGCTCGAAGACACCGAGTCGCGCGCCGGCCGCGCCCAAGAGGCCGAGTCCGGTCGGCACGCTGATGATTTTCGAAATGCTCACCTTCGTGGTGCAAGCTGCCGATGTCACGAGTTTGGCTTCGGAGACGCAGCGACGGCGCTTCGTCGAAGAACACTTGCTCCAGCGTTTGCCGGCCAGGAACATGAGCGAAGTCGACCGCATCGATGTGACCCCGTGGACCGTTCAGGACACGGTCGTGGTGCGCGTGTGGTGCAAAGTCTGAGACTCGTTAGCTCGGGAGCGCGCTCTCGATCGAACTCCTGACCGCCTGCACGAGCGAATCGTTTACCTCGCTGCCATAGTGCGCGGGATCGATCGGCGGGTGGACGGTCACGCGTACGATCGCGCCAGGCACGACGCGCGCTCCCTTGGCCGGCAAAATCGAGCGCGTGCCAGCGACGGTGACCGGTAAGATCAGTGCTCCCGCCCCAGCCGCGAGATGAAAGCCGCCGTGCTTGAACGCGGCCAGCTTCCCGTCTCGGCTGCGCGTTCCCTCCGGTGCTATCCAAATGCTCGTGCCCCGACCGAGCTCCGCCTTCGCGCGATCCAGACTCTCGATCGCTCGTTCACGCGCCGACCGGTCGAGTTCGACGAAGCCCGCCACGCGCATCGCCTGAGCCCAAATCGGGATCCGGAACAACTCGGCCTTGGCCACCATGCGCAAGCGCAGCGGCAAGCTCTGGAACAGCGCGGGGATGTCGTACAGAGATTGATGATTCGACATCACCACGAAGGCCTTCGCTGCGCGGGTGTGTTCGACGCCGCTCGGTTGGAGCGAGACTTCGGCCTGCTCGAGTAGGCGCTTCGACCACCAGTCGAGCCGGGCGTCGCACACTTCCGGGGTCAGGCGGCCCAAAAGCGCGTCGAACAGCGTGGGAACACTGATCCGGAGCGTAACGCCCGCCGCACGCAGGAGGTGACCGATCGACATGCCCGGCCCCGAGTCTGTCAGTATTTCGACAGGCGCGGCCCGGTTTCGAGCGGGACGACAGCCGGCAGGGCCGCCGAGCAGGCAGCCGGAGTGTGGCCAGATGGCGGCCCGCTGGTGGCTGGGGTGGCAGCTGGAACGAGGGGCGCCCGAATCCGCCGTAGGCAACGCCAAAATGCCGTGGTAATTCTGGTGTTTGGGTGACCTTAGCCGCCACATTTGCGGGCGTTGGACGTGAGCGATGAATGTGACTTGCACCGGCTGTCCGGCAAAATATGCGGTTCCGGACGAGAAAGTTCGCGGGAAAAAAGTCCGCATCACCTGCAAGCACTGCGGGACCAACATCGTCGTGGACGGTACGGTAGCCGACACGAACGATGGCGCGGGGCCAGCACGAGCCGCCGCGCCCGTCGCTGCGAGCGCGCCGGCCAAGGCGCCCGTCGAAGCCAAACAGCCCGCAATGGCCAAGCCGCCAGCCGCGGCCGCAGAGGTCATGTACATCGTTGGCTTCGCTGACGACCGTCAACACACGCACACCATCGCTCAGATCGTGGAGCTGCACGGTGCGGGCAAGATCGACGACGAAACGCTGGTTTGGAAAGACGGCATGGACGATTGGGTCTCGCCCTTCGACGTGCCCGAGCTCGCAGCCGCACTTCGCGCAAAGAACGTGGCGCCGAAAGCAGCCATCCCCTCGTTCGTCGTCGCGGAGGACGAAGCCACCTTGGTCGTGCGCTCCCCGCTCGAAGAGCTGGGCCTGGCATCACGCTCCGCAGCGACCGCTAAAGTCGCTGCAGCGGCTCCCATCGCTGCCCCCGCAGCGGCTCCCATCGCTGCCCCCGCAGCGGCTCCCGTCGCTGCCACGCCAGAGTCAGAAGAGCCCATGTTCGCGAAACCTGCCGCCGCACGCCGGGTCGAAAAGCGCGCAGGCGCAGTCGATCTGTTCGGTGGTGTGGCTGAAGCTGGCAGCGAGGGAGACGTATCACTCGACCTGGGTTCGAGCGACGAGCCCGCGCAAAAGCTGACTGGTGCGCGCAACGAGAGCTCGGTCTTGTTTTCGCTCGATGCGCTGACGAAGCCTGATCCCAAAGCCAGCAAGGCCAAAGAGAAAGAGCGCGAGCGCGAAGCCAGCGCCGCGCTCTTCGGCGACAGCGCACCCGACTCACTGATGAACTTGGGTAGCAGCGGCTTGGGAGCGATGGCAGCTCCTGACTTCACCAAGCCGGTGTCCGCAGTGGTGCAACCAGTGCGCCTGAGCGATTCGGAAGAAGTGCCTCAGGCCCCCCCCAACAAGGGTCGCGGCGGGGTGGTGCTCTTGGTCGGCTTCCTAGGCATCGCTGCAGCTGCGGCTGTCGCCCTCGTCATGATGAAGAAACAACCCGCGCCCGAGCCAGTCGCGATCACGCCCAGCGCTGTGACTCAGCCGCTCGAGTCGGCTGAGCCCAGCGCGAGCGATGCGCTCGCGGCGAGTGCTGCGGCGGCGAGTGCTGCATCCGCGGCCAGCGCCAGCGCCAGTGCTGCGACGAGCGCCAGCGCCGCGACGAGCGCTGCTCCCGCCAGCAGCGCCGCTCCCGGAGGCAGTGCTCAGGTCGCTGCAGCGACGAGCGCCAGCGCGAAACCGGCGGCCGCCGGTGTGCCCGCAACCTCAGCCGCGATCGCGAATCCAGCAACTCCCGCGGGCGCGAGCAAACCCGCTGAGCCCAGTGCCGCCAGCAAACCAGCGGAAGCACCAGCCACCCCGGATGGCGCGGCTTTCGACAAAAATGCAGCAGTCGCCGCACTCGGCGCAGCGGCGGGCAACGCCGCTAGCTGCAAGCAGGCCGACGGCCCAACAGGCTCCGGCAAAGTATCGGTTACCTTTGCACCCAGCGGTCGCGCCACGGCCACCAGCGTCGCGGGAGAACTAGCCGGCACGGAGGTGGGCGGCTGCGTCGCGCGCCTGTTCCGCGCAGCCAAGGTTCCGCCCTTCACCGGTGAACCCGTGACGGTAAGCAAGAGCTTCACGATTCAGTAGCCGCCGGCTCGCGGTCTTCGCACGGAGGCGTGTCGATCTCGCGATTCGTCGTCTCGTGGAACGAGCGCTGATCCTCGACGGTGTCCGCGCGCTCCTCGACGAGATCGGGTTCAAACGCGGCTGTCGACACGCCGCCGGGCGCTAGGCGTGGATGTACACGATCGTCCCCTGCTCCTGACCATCACCAACGTAGCTGGCGTGCCAATGTTCGGGCACGTCGGGCGCGGACCACAAAAACGTGCGGCGGGCGTCGATCGGGGACATGTTCACACAGCCGTGTGAGCGCACGTGACCGAAATCGTCGTGCCAATACGAGGCGTGCAACGCGTAGCCGCTCTTGAAATACATCACCCACGGTACGTCGCGCAGCTCGAACTCGTGATCGGCGACGCTCGAGTCCATCGTGGTCGTGATGTGTTTTTGGTAAACGCGAAAGGTGCCCGTCGGTGTGCTGAGGGTTTTCTGTGGGTCGCCCATGCCGTCGCGACCGGTCGACACCAACGTCGCGTACACCGGGACGTCGCCCTCCCACAGCACCAACGTTTGATTGACGATCGAGATCTCGATCCACTTGGCTTTTTTGTTCGCCCAAGCAGGAAGGCGGCTGGCTTTGGCGGCGGTGCGCAGCTCGGCGCTCTTCAACCACTGACCCGAGCGAGCCTGGACGTAGCGCTCCCCACCGAACTCCTTGATATTGCCAGAGAGCGCGACGAACCCGCGACCACCGACGGCCTCGCCGCGCACCGCTGAACCGCCGCTCAGATCGTAGTAACTCGTGCCCTCCTTCCGGGCGAATGCCACGGGTAGCCCGACCGACTTGATGTCCACCCCGTGAAATGGCGAGCCCGATTCGGCCTTGAGTTTGTCGGCCGGGATCAAGCGCGCGTCGGTGGCGATGGCAAACCGCCGCTCCTGAGCTTCGGGTCCGGCCACGAACGTGCCGATCAGCGAAACGCCAGCGTGCCGCTTCAAGCGATCGGCGATCACCGCGAAGCGTGGCGCCTTGAAGGTCGAGACGTTCGGGATGCGCCGCTCGCCCTGCAACCACCAGGGAACTCGGTCGTCGCCGTTACCGCCGAAGCGCGCATTCTGGTCCAACGGCTGGGCGTGTTCGGGGATCGCCCCCAGCGCGATACCATTCTCGTCCAGTGGCACGTCGTTCGCGCCGACATCGAGTGCATCCCATTTGTGGTGCAGCTTGGTCCAGTTACGTAAGTGTCGCTCGAGCCGCATCTCGTATGAGAATTGCTCCGCTTTGCTCGGCACACGCATGTAGTTCGGGGCGATCGAGCGCAGGAACGCGTACTTGTACGGCATCGGCTTGCTGCGGTCCGGCTCGACCTGAATCGCGCGAGCCAGCGGGTGATCGAGCTGGAGCGTCGCGTTGAGCCCCGCGCACACGAAGCCGGCGGGGCGAATCGCGTACCAACCGTCCGGGCAACCCTCATTGGCGACCGGTTTCTCGGATCGCGCCACGCGAGCCCCGAGGCGCAGGTAGCCCAATGTTTCGGCCTTGGGGTCGGGTTTCCGCATCACCGCGACCGTCATGGCGATCGGAACCAGCTGCGGCCCGTCCGCCGGCGGCACGGGAACGCGCGAAAAGTCACTAGGATCGGTGATAATTCCAGAATTTTCCGGTTTGAGCCGAGAGGCGGCCGGGTCTTTTTGGTCGAACGGGTTCGGACCGTTACAACCGGCCGCCCAGGCCAAGACCGCGAGCCCAATGGTCGCTTTGCCGAAACTGAAGCCTGACCTCGAAAGCATAAGCTGACACATGCCCAAAAGCTGACTGTTAGGCCCAAAAATCGGCGTACTGTGCAGCCCTTGGACCCGCCGGAAGGGGTGGGTCCCCCCTCATTCCTAAGCGGGAAGCGAAGCGATCAATGGCTAAGGAAACACTAACGATTACCGACAACCGCACCGGCAAGACCTACGAGGTGCCGGTGACCGAAGACACGATCAAGGCGCTGGATCTCAAGCAGATCCACGTCGAAGAAGGTGACTTCGGGCTGATGACTTACGACCCCGCGTTCATGAACACGGCGTCCTGTCGCTCCGCCATCACTTACATCGACGGCGACAAGGGCATCCTGCGCTATCGCGGTTACCCCGTGGATCAATTGGCCGAGAAGGCCACCTACCTCGAGTGCGCGTACCTACTGATCAACGGCGAGCTACCCACGCAAGCCGAGCTCGACAAATACACCAGCGACATCACCCATCACACGTTCGTGCACGAGAACGTGCGCACGTTCATCGACGGCTTCCGTTACGACGCGCACCCGATGGGAATGTTGTGCGCGACGGTCAGCGCGCTCAGCACGTTCTATCCCGAGGCCAAGCACGTCTTGGATCACGACATTCGCCGCCAGCAGATGGTGCGTTTGATCGCCAAGATGCCGACGCTCGCTGCTTGGAGCTACCGGCACAGCATGGGCATGCCTTTCGTCTATCCGAGCAACGAAGTCAGCTACAGCGAGAACTTCTTGCAGATGATGAAGCGCATCGCCGAGCCGAAGTTCGAGGTGCATCCCGAAATCGTCAAGGCGCTCGATGTGCTGTTCATCTTGCACGCCGATCACGAACAAAACTGCTCGACGAACGTAATGCGTTCGATCGGCAGCTCGCGTGCCGACCCGTACGTGGCGGTGGCCGGTGCCGCTGCGGCGCTCTATGGCCCGCTGCACGGCGGCGCCAACGAAGCGGTCTTGCGCATGCTGCGCGAAATCGGTTCGGTCTCGAACATCCCCGCTTTCGTCAAGGAAGTGAAGAGCGGCGTCGGCGCGCGCCTGATGGGCTTCGGGCATCGCGTGTACAAGAACTACGATCCGCGCGCGCAGGTCATCAAGCGCCTGGCCGACAAGGTGTTCGACGTCGTGGGTAAGAAGAGCCCGCTCTTGGCGGTGGCGCTGGAGCTCGAGAAA
>DATEPG010000284.1:0-23668 GCA_035273265.1 Polyangiaceae bacterium | reverse complement strand
CCTCCCAACAACTGAGTTTACCGGTAGCCGGCGCCAAGGACGGCGACCTTCACCTGCCGGAGAGCGGGAACAAGCTGCCCGATCTGCTCGACGAGGCGCGCTGGGAGATGGACTGGCTGCTCAAGATGCAAGTGCCAGAAGGAGATCCGCAAGCCGGACTCGTTCACCACAAGATGCACGACGTGGACTGGAGCTCACT
The DNA here is from genome assembly GCA_035273265.1 of Polyangiaceae bacterium. Taxonomy (GTDB): domain Bacteria; phylum Myxococcota_A; class Polyangia; order Polyangiales; family Polyangiaceae; genus PMG-095. The sequence continues at coordinate 23,469 of DATEPG010000284.1, read as the reverse complement.
CGGGACGCCTCCGGTGCTCGGCTCCACGCCGCGACAGCTTCGTCCTGTCAGCACTGCGGCCACGCTGAACCTCGCAGCAACGGCAGCCCAGGCCGCTCGCGTATTCGCCACGCTCGATCCCAAGTTTGCGCAGCGCTGTCTTACGGCGGCAAAGCGTGCTTGGGCGGCGGCGGAGACTCACCCGGCGTTGATCATTACGAACGCCGACAACCACGGAGGTGGTGCCTACGACGACCCGACAGTGAGCGATGAGCGCTTCTGGGCGGCCAGCGAGCTCTTCGTCACGACTGGAGAAAAGGCCTTCTTCACCGCGCTCAGTGAGAGCCCGCACTACCTGCACCTGAATGCGCACGAGAGCGCCACGCCCGAAGCTTTCGATTGGCGAACCACCGACGCCCTGGGCACGCTGACGCTCGCGCTCTCGCCGCGTGTCACGACGAAAGTGCGCGAGGCCAATCGCAAGAGCATCCTGGCGGTCGCCGAAAAATACCTGGCTCTTTCCAAGGCCGACGGCTTCGGGCAGCCGTATGTCGGCACTCACTATCCGTGGGGCTCCAACTCCTTCATGGTGAACAACGGACTGATCCTGGCGTACGCCCACGCCGTCAGCAAAGACCGGCGTTTCCTCGAGGGCGCGGTGGCCGCTATGGACTACGTGCTCGGGCGCAACGCGCTCGGAAAGTCGTACGTCAGCGGCTACGGGGCAAGACCCCTCACTAACCCCCATCACCGGCTCTGGGCGCACTCCATCGATCCCAAGTTTCCGTCGCCGCCACCCGGCGTCCTTTCGGGCGGACCCAACTCGGATCTGCAGGATCCCTACTCCAAGGGCCTTCACCCCGACTGCATCGGACAGACCTGCTACGTCGATCACATCGAGGCGTACAGCGCCAACGAGGTAGCGATCAATTGGAACGCTGCCATGAGCTGGCTCGTCGGCTACCTCAACGCAACGCTCTGAGCGCCCCGATTCGTGATAGGCCTTCCCCATGAAGCAGCTGGCTGGTCGACGTATCGTATTGACGGGTGCCTCGCGCGGCATCGGACGCGAAGCGGTGGAGTTGTTCACCGCGGAAGGAGCAGAGATCATCGGCATTGCTCGCGATGAAAGCAAGCTGCAAGAGCTCGCGCGACGGTTCCCCAACTTCCTGCCGCTGGTCGGTGACATTACCGATCGAGGCCTCGGCGCACGCGCCGCCAGCGCGGTACAGCAGCGCTGGGGCGCATTCGATGTCTTGATCAATAACGCAGCGATCCAGAACTACAACGCGGGCTTTCACGATGAACCCATCGATACCCTAGAGAAAAACCTTCTGACCAACGTGCTCAGCGTGCATTGGCTGACCCACGCGCTATTGCCACTATTGATCGGCGGCAATCAGCCGCGCATCATCAATGTCAGCTCCGGCGCGGGAAAGCTCGACGTGCTCAAGACGGAGCCCAACATGCCGGCGTATCGGCTCAGCAAGTTCGCGTTGAACGGCCTCTCGATCCTCTACGCCGGTGATCTAAAGGGCAAAGTCGCGGTAAATGCGCTCGATCCAGGTTGGCTCAAGACCGACTTGGGTGGACCGAACGCGCCGGGTGAGCCACGTGATGGCGCGCGGCGGCTGCTCGAACTACTGAGCCAGCCGTTCGAGTCGACCGGCGGCTTCTGGTATGGCTCCGAGGCGATCGAGTTCTGACGACCGATTGGGCGCGACTAGGCGGGTAGCCGCTCGAGCTTCCGGCGGTTCGGCATGCCCGCCGATCCCTGTGCCACGCTTGGGCTGGGAACTCTGCATGCGCTGGGTAGCATCGACCTTGCTGTGGAGACAAGGCTTCGCTAGCCTATTGTAGGCGTTTTTCGCAGGTGGCGGGGGCCGACACACCAGGCACCCGTCTCAAGCGTGAATTGCCTCGCTCGGGATAGTCGAGCGCCCATCAACTCCGGTCTTGGTCAGCGGACATCATGTCAATTTCGGTCATTCTTCCCGACGGCAAGCAACTTCAACTCCAGTCAGGCGCAACCGCGCTCGACGCGGCTCGGGCCATCTCCCCCAAACTGGCAGAAGTCGTCGTGGTCGCGAAAGTGGACGGCGAGGTTCGAGACCTGCGACAGCCGCTCACGGACGGCGCACAGCTGCAGTTACTCAAGGTCGACTCTGCCGAGGGCCGTGACGCGGTCAACCACTCGGCCGAGCATTTGCTGGCCACCGCCGTGCTGCAACTCTTTCCCGACGCCAAGGTGACGATGGGACCGCGTACCCATGGCGACGAATTTTACTACGACTTCGACATCGGGAACCGGGCGTTTTCGCCGGACGATCTCGCACGCATCGAGTCGGAGATGCAGCGCCTGATCGAGAGCAAAGTCGCATTCGAGCGGCAAAGCTTGTCCAAAGAGGGCGCCCGTGAGCTGTTCCGCGCGCTCGGCCAAGACAACGAGTACAAGCAAGAAATTCTGTCTTGGATCCGCGATGAGGAGGTGTCGCTCTTTCGCAATGGGAACTTCGTCGACCTGTGCCGCGGGCCGCACCTGCCGCACGCGGGCTTCATCAAGGGCTTGAAGCTCACGGCTTCTTCGGCTGCTTACTGGCGCGCCGACTCGAGCAAACAGTCCTTGCAGCGCGTGCGCGGGGTTGCCTTTCCCAAGAAGGAGGACCTCGACAAATACCAGCGCACGCTCGATGAAGCAAAGAAGCGCGATCATCGCAAGCTCGGGCGCGAGCTCGAGCTATTTCTGGTCTCCGAGCGCTACGATAACCATGACTACACGGAGCAAGACGAGCTCGACTTGTACGTCGGCGTGCAGGCTGAATCGCCGCTCGATCGGCAGCTCGCCGAGTTCGTATTGTCCACCGTGCTCGGCATCACGGGGCTGCGCAAGGTCAGGCAAACCGTCAACTTCGCGGCTGCGCCGGCGCCGGCTCCGGGCGCAGATAGCGCCGCTCCGAGCGCCACCGTCGACGTTCGGTTGCGCGGCGCGCTACCGCTCAACGACCGGCGCGCGATCCAAGCGGCCCTGAGTGACCGCCCCGACGTCCGGCTGAATCTCACCATCGAACCGCACTACACCGAGGAGGTCGGACCTGGACTCGTGATGTGGCTGCCAAAGGGCGGGCGCCTGCGCACGATCATCGAAGATCAGTGGCGCAAGATGCACTTCGAGGCAGGCTACGAGCTCGTCTATTCTCCACATATTGCCAAGGCCGATTTGTGGAAAGTGTCCGGCCACTGGAACTTCTACCGCGAGGGCATGTTCTCGCCTATGTCGGTCGACGGCCATGACTACTGCTGCAAGCCCATGAACTGCCCGTTCCATGTGCTGATGGTCAAGAGCCGCAAGCGAAGCTATCGGGAGTTCCCGTTGCGGCTCGCCGAGCTCGGCACGGTGTACCGCTACGAGCTCGCCGGAGTGATGCACGGCTTGATGCGCGTCCGCGGCTTCACGCAAGACGACGCTCATCTATTCTGCCGCATGGATCAGGTCGACGCGGAGGTCGACCGCGTGCTGCGCTTCATCCTGCGCATGCTGCGTACGTTCGGCTTCAGTTCGTTCGAGGTGAACCTGTCGACGCGCCCCGCCGAGTACGTCGGAACGCTCGAGGGGTGGGAACGCGCGGAGCGTACGCTCGCTGCGGCACTCGAGCGAGTCGGCCTTCAGTATCAGGTCGATGCCGGCGGCGGCGCCTTTTACGGCCCGAAGATCGACATCAAGCTGGTCGATGCGCTGGATCGCAAGTGGCAGTGCTCTACGCTTCAATACGATTTCAACAATCCAGAGCGGTTCTCTCTCGAGTTCGTCAATGCCAAGGGCGAAAAAGAGCAACCGATCATGCTGCACCGGGCCCTGCTCGGTTCTGTCGAACGTTTCATCGGCGTGATGATCGAACATTACGCTGGAGCGCTGCCAGCTTGGCTCTCACCAGAGCAAGTGCGCATCATCACGGTCAGCGAACGACACGCCGAGCACGCAGGCCTCGTCACTGACGCGCTCATACGCGCTGGTATCCGCGCCACCGCAGAAACCTCCTCCGACAAGCTCGGAGCCAAAGTTCGTCAGGCGCAGCTCGAGAAGATCCCGCTGATGCTCGTGATTGGCGACAAAGAAGCCGAGACCGGCGGCGCGGCGGTTCGTCTGCGTGACGGCAGCGACCGGGGAGCCATGCCCCTGCCCGAGCTGATCGCGTTCGTTCGAGAAGCCTGCGCGGTCCCCGTCGTCGACTGAAGCAAGAGCCCAGAAGTAGCAATCGCTGCTCCTGGGCTCGTACATCACGGCCGAGCCCCGCCGCAGCCGCGGTATTGGATTGACTCGAGCCGAGACCACGAGGGCTGGTGGCGACGCGCTTGAAGCGCGAGTACCCCGGCTCCGCCCGAGGGCGAGATCCGTGGCTTGCCTCAGTCGGGCAGGCCAGGAGCGCGAGCACTTTTCCCGGAGCGCCTCGCCAGCGCTGCGAAGTGGCGAAAACCGCCGGGCCCCGAGCGTCTGTCTACACCGGCTCGTACTTCTCAACTCGCGACGACTGAGAATCGAATTCTTCTCGATCACGTCTCGCGGGCACCCATGGTGCCGATGTCATAGCGTAGTGCGAAACAGAAATCACTCACCATGATCGAGCACGAGACTGGCAGTCTCGTTCACAAACGAAAATGCATAAATCAAATATGCAGTACCCAACCGAAACTCAATCACACAGAGAAACTCACAGGTACGCCTTGCGAGCATAAGTGTCACGAGCTACACCTCTGCTCCACTAGACTAATCGGCACGTCAACAAACGTGAGCGCCGATGGAAGAGAGTAATTGTGCAATCACAGAGCCGTTTGAAGGTGTCGAAAAATGAACACGCGAATGCCAAAGTCCGGACGCTACGCGAGCTGATTCAGGAGAAAAATCAGACTCTACTCGAACACCGCTACTTTCGCCTGTGCCAGACGGGTGAGCTGGGTAAGGGACAAACGCTGGAGATCGTCAAGCAACTCTACTGCTTCTCGGTCTTCTTCGAGCGTTTGCTCACGAGGCGCATCACCGAGTATTCGAGCCGTGGCAATCAAGAGCTCCTGCAGATGGCACGCGAGCATCTGAGAGAAGAAGTCGGACATGCCGAACTGTTCCGAGACTGCCTGGTGAGCAACGGCGTCTCACCGGACGACATCGCCAAGATAGAGCCCAAAATGTTCACGAAAGCCATGTTCGGGTACCTCGTGACCACCATCCAGCACGAGAACGAGTATGTCACGAACGTCGCGATCATGCAGGTAATGGAGAGCATCGGCTTCCACTTCTTCAGCAACACCTTGAAGGTGATGGAGGCTCACCAGCTTTCGGCAGAAGCGTTGGTTCATCACACCGAGGCGGACGAGCATCACCCGGAAATGGGCTGGGACTTCGTGCCATCCTTCGACGAAAACACGATGGCGGATTGTCAGCGGGTCGTGCGAGACCTGTATCGACTCATGGGCTTCACGCTCGACGAGTGGCTCGGCGTGGCGCCCAGCGCAGCCGCGACCTCCACGTCACGGCGAACGCGACAGACCAACCGCCCTGCCCGAGCCAGCTGAACGCTGCGCGAATAGGCTCACCCATGTCGCGAACAGCCGTCGAAAATGAAGCCAGTATCCAGTCATTCCGCCGCGAGCGAGTGGCTGAAGGCGTCCAAGTCGCGCATGTGACGCTGCGCCGGGGCGAGACCTCTTTGCTGCACTCTCACACCAACACGCGCGATACGTTTTACATCGCCGCCGGCTGCCTGACATTGACCCTGTACGAGCACGCCGGCACTCCAACCCCCAGCTTCCAACCAATCAGCGCTCGGCCAGCCGAAGTTCGTGAACAACGCGCTGGCCAAGTGCTTCGCTTCAGATTGCATCCGGGAGATGTCTTCGTGATCGAACCGAATGTAGTCCATTGTGCCGCAAACCTCGATGACGAAGCATGTTCGTTCTTATGCATCGAAGGTATCGGAACGTATGATTTCGTGTTGGCGGAGGGGTCTTAGCGCGAGGTATTCGGCACATCATGCAATTCAAAGTATTCGAGCCAGGCATTCAAGTCAGCGGCACCTCCCTCGGGGCGATCGTCGAGGGGTTCCGCAAATATCCCACCGTCGCGATCAAGTATTTGACCCGTCATGGCCTGGTCAAGAGCGTCGCAGGAAAGGCCAGCGATATCGATCTCCAGGGCTGGTACTCGCTGGAAGACTGGCTCGCCGCCTACGAGGGGATCGCCAACGAAATTGGCGTAAATTCACTGTTCGGTATCGGAAAGAGCATTCCCGAGAACGCCACCTTTCCGCCTCACGTCAATGACATTCATTCAGGCATCGCGTCGATCGACGTTGCCTATCACATGAATCACCGCAAGAACGGCGCGGTGATGTTCAATCCCGAAAACGGTCAGATGCTAGAGGGCATCGGACACTACGGCTACGAGCCCGTGAGCGACGACAACCGGATCATCTGCGTCTGTCAAAACCCCTACCCGTGTGACTTCGATCGAGGCATCGTCACGGCCATGGCCACGCGCTTTCAGCCACTCGCCCGAACGGTGCACGACAACGACGCGCCCTGTCGCAAGAAGGGTGCTGATAGTTGCACCTACGTCGTGATGTGGTGAGCCCGCCGCCCAAGCTCGCTTGAGCGCTCGTCGAAAAGGCCACGAACGATGGTTCGTGGCCGGGTGGCTCCAAGTCCTGCGATCCTGGCTCGGTCGAAGACACGGATCCAGGCTGGATTCGCTGCCCTTCCGTCACTGCGTGATACCGAGCGCCTCACTTTCTCGGCGCGCCGCCCGGACGAGTTACATAGCGCGTGACGACGATTGTCTTTTCATGAGCGGCGTACCTGACGGCAAACGAGTCCGAGAGCCGAGTGACGGCGCCGAGCCCAGTACCAAGACCACCACGCCGCAGCATCGATCCCGGATCGATCGGTCCGCGGTCGTCGTAGCCATCCAGCAACGCCAGCTCGAGATTTCGAAATGGTGGCCCGATATCGGTCGCCAAGATCACGAGCCCGACACCACGCTGCTGATCGACGATCTTATCGAACTCGATCGTCCCCTCGACACCATACTTGAGCACGTTCGAGACGAGCTCCGACACTACGATAGCCAGTTCGAGACAAGCGCCATGACGGAAGCCGATCTCGGCCGCCGCGCTACGAATGAGTCGCCGCGGCTCGAAAACATCGAGTCGTTCCCGGATCACGAATCGCCGCATACGCCACTACGAGTGAGCGCTCACATAGTGGCTGAGCGCGTCACGCAAGCTACGATGAGTCACGATATCCGCGAGATCGAGGCCCATTTGCACCACCGTTTGCGCAATATGCGGATTGATCCCGGTCAAGGCGCACTCGGCCCCGAGCAGGCGCACGGCACGGGCCATGCGCATGAAGTGATCGACCGTGCGCGTGTCCATGACCTCGATGCCGGTAATGTCGATGATTGCGTAGCGCGCCTTCTTGTCGACAATTGCTTGCAAGAGCACGCCCGTCATTTCGGTACTGCGAACGGTGTCGAGCACGCCGACCACGGGCAAACACAGGACACCCTCCCAAAGTTCGATGATCGGCGTCGAGAGCTCCTGAATCGCGGCGCGCTGACGATCGATGACGTCGAGGTGGGCTTCGAGCTCACGCCGAAAAGCTCGGCTTTGCTCGTCCTCGGCGGCAAACGCCATGATCAGCTCATTGATACTTGCAAACGCCGCTTCCAACGGATGACGGCTCTTTACGTCCACGCGCAGCTGTACGCTAGTGTCGCCGAACCCGAAGCTCGACAGAGCCAACAGCGCTTCAGCCACCCGCTCGCGAATCTGCTCTAGCTCGCCATTTGCAATCATAACCAAGACACCTCGAACTCGATACGCGGGGCGCCGGGCGTCGCCGCGCTGTAGCCGCTTTGTTTCAGCTCTACCGAACGCGCCTGTACGGAGCCGAGCGCAGAGCGCACCCAGCCGAGCCAAACCGCACCGATGTGGGGAAAGCCAGCTACACCCTCTAGATGGAAGCGCGCCTGGCCAACTTCACAAGCATCGATGACGCACACGCCGACCAACCCGTGGTCGCGGCGCCAAAACAGAGGCAACTTTCGCAGCAAGAGTTGCGGCGTCAAGGTCTTCGCCAGCAGTTCGGTGAAGCGGTTGGTAGCACGGCGCTCGATGAACTCTCCGTACGAAGCCAAGTCCGAGAAGGATTCCAAGCCGCCGCGCGCGTTCGCCGTGGCCTCCAGCAACTCGACCAGGTGGGATCGCAGAACCCAGTCGCTCATGCTGCCTCCACTGAGCGCAGAGCCCAGGTCCGAGCTGAAGGCCTGCTCGACCTTGGAGCGAATGTTAGACTCGAAGTGGTGACGGAAGAACTCACCGCCTTGCGCAACCCAGTAGGCGCGCACCATTCCGCCGTCACTCGACTGGGCATCGCTGGAAAGATGATTGGGCTCGCTCATGGTCATCTCCCAACCTCTCGTCCGCGCGACGCTCTGCGACGGGCGCGGGCGCCGCGCGCAGTCCTCACGTAGTGCTGGAGCGCATCACGCAAACTGCGGTGCGATTTGATTCCGTCGAGATCGACGCCCATATGGGTAATCGTACGGGCCACGGCAGGGTTGACTCCCGACAGTACGCAGTCCGCGCCGAGCAAGCGCACGGCTCGCGCCATGCGCAAGAAGTGATCGGTCGCGCGAGTATCCATTGCGTCGATACCCGTTATGTCGATGATACTGAACTCGGCCTTTTTTTCCACGATCGCAGTGAGCAATGCGCTCGTCATTTCAGCAGCACGGCTACTATCGAGCACGCCCACGATTGGCACACACAAGACACCGCTCCAGACCTCGATGATCGGCGTGGAGAGTTCGCGAATGGCGGCCCGTTGTTTCTCGATCGTGCCTATTTGAGCCTCGAGTTCGTGCTGATAGGAGAGAGTTTGCTCACGCCGCTCGGCCAAGGACTCAATCATGAAGTTCACGGCGCTTGCCAGCGCGCCGATCGGATCGCTCTCCGGCAAAGGCAGATCCACCCGCACCGAAAGCTCGCCGCTTTCCGCCTCGCGTAGCGTACTGACGATGCGTGTGATGGTCGCCACCAAGTCTAGAGCGGCTGCGGGTTCGCGCTGAATTTCGAGTCCGTTCGTAGTCATGCGTTTCACCTACCGGGGCGAGCATCGCCCTGCCCATGCTTGGCGCGCGCGCCAGCGATCGAGAAGTCTGATGAAGAGGTCTCGTTACCGGGGCTCGGGCCGCGCTCGTCCTCGCCATCGTCATCGTCGTCTGGACTCTTCACGCCCAAGCGCTCGAGCGCGCCTTCGAGGTCGAGGGTGGTGCTCACGCCTTTGAGTTGGACGCCCATCGTCTCCAGCGTGAGCGCGATGTCCGGCTTCATCCCGGAGATGAAGGTAGATGCACCCATCAGCGAGGCAGCCGAAGACAGCTGTGAAAGCACCGCGCACAGGTGACTATCGACCAACCACAGCCCGGTGATATCGATTACGAGTCCGGAGCTGCCAAACTTGTGAATTTGCTCGAGCACTTCATTCGTGAGCTGGCCAGCAAGCTCGTCCGTGAGCTCGCCCTGCAGCGGCACGAGCAACAGATGCCAAAGCTTGATGATCGGAATTCGGCTATAGTAATTGTGGTCCATGTCAGCTCTTGAGCTCGGCGACCAACACAGTGGCGTCGTCGTCATAGCGTCGAAAACGATCGACGATAGACTTGCACGCTTCACGCGGGCCGAGTTCGCGCAGCTCATCGAGCTTGAAACGCAGCGATAGTCCGTCGGAGAGCAGGGCGAGCCGCGCACCCGCTGCGAGCTGCGCCGAGGCAACGCGAAACTTACTCACGCTCTGTCCTAAAATTCCCGGAGACAGAACGAGCGGCACGTAGCAATTGGCACACATCAGCTGAACATTGCCGACGGCACATGCCTCTAGGCGATCGCCGTCGATTAGACAGATGGTGCCCACCGCCCCGCGCGTACCGCGCAGTGCATGGTGGACCGATGTCATTAGCTCCAGCGCCGAGGTACCGAGTGCGCCGCCTTCGAGCTCTTTGATCGCGCGCTCGGAGGCTTCCGCCGCGCCAGGCCCGTGACCCAAGCCGTCGATGACGGCGAGCAAAGTACGCGCGCGGATGGTATCTCGGCGCACCAGGACGGCGTCGCCGTTGACCCGTTCGCCTGGCTTTGGGAATGAAAGATGCGCCGTCTCGAAATTCATACTGCTATCTCCGCGACGATTCGCGTTCCACCAGGTCCGGTCGTCACATCGAAGACAACGGCCAAACGCTTGGTCCCCATTAGCCCTCTACCGAGACCAGTCCGACTTTGATAGTTGCCAGAGAGCACGTTGGCCAAGTGGGGAATCCCGGGCCCCTCGTCGACTGCGCTGATCGCGATGCGTCGCGTGGTGTCTATCGGTGCGATTTCCATTCGTCCTCCCGAGGTGTAGCTGATGATGTTTCGCGCCAGCTCGCTCACTACCGTCGTCACCTTCTGTGTTTCGAAGCTCTTCACGTTCATCTCGTCACAAATTCGGCGCGCTTCCATACGCGCCGTGATGATGTCGCTTTCGGTAGAAATCGTCAGCTGACACGGTCCGACGCGGGTAGCTGCCTTGCTTTGACAGAGCTTGGCGAGCTCACGTGAAGCGCGGCTCAGCTCTGGTTCGGCGAGAAAGAGTCGGATGGACTTTTGCAGTGCAGTGACGAGCTCCGCCAGCGCCTTCGGCGAACGTACATTGCTGGTCGGTCGATCACGCATGGCTCGATGCACGAGGCTCCGAGCATTCAAGGGCGAGATGTAACGTTCCAGAGTCTGGATGACCGGATCTAATTCGCTCATATCGAGAGCAACCACACGGCAGCGATTCGCAGTCTGTTCAGCGCTCGCTTTGCCGCTGGTAGGCTTAGCTAGAAAAACGCAGGCCTGCCATGGCAAACGACCATCAGCCTCGAGAGAACTCTTTCCCGACCCTTCATTTACCCACCTCGAACTCGAATACCAAGCAGCTGACTCGCTAACAGTCGATCAAGATATCATGCGCAAAAGACGAATGGCATGCTGATATGCAAACCACGCTGACACGCATGTCATGCGCATGCTGCGCGGCGACCTGCTCAGCGCTAAAGCCGCATTTTTCCGCAGCTCTCGCGAACCGACTCAACTCGATCGTATTGCACGCATCACTATCGAGTTGGTGACAAATGCAGCGAACGCTTGGCCTGCATTGCAAGATCGCAATGCGAGCTATCGTAGCGGCCACACGCAGAAGCGTTGCTCATGAACGCTGGCGGTCGCGGCAGAAGCAACCCGCACTGGCTCGATGCTGGGTATCGACAACTCGGGTTCACGGATCTCTGGCCCGCCCGACAGTCGGCGTTGCCGAGTCGCGTGCATCAGCCCGTGATTCGCCCGAGGTGGCGGCAGCGCGCTGCTCGCGCGCACAAAAAGAGCGCGGCCGCGAGAGGAGGGCTCGCGGCCGCTTGAGGAAATTAGGGAGGCGCCTACGCCGCGGGAGGGGGGTACGCTTCGCGGCGCCTCGTGCCCTAGCTAGTGCATTGCCCGTGCCAAACGCTCCGATCGCCTGTTTCAGGCTGGACCAGGCTGAAATTCGAGAGTTTCGCGCCGACACACGGTGAAGCCCCTGGCGCTGCGATCATGGTGCAGCGGGAGAAAGTCATTTCTCCGCCCGGTGACGTTGAGCGCAAAGCTCGCTACGGAGCGCACGCGCACGCACTCTTCGACTGACGCAGGTGGTGAGACGGCGGTTGCGACTCACCGCTTGGACGTTACCTGCTTCTCAGGACGTCTCGCGCAGGGCCCGCCGGATGGCCGAGCCCAGAGGGGCGGAGCGGAGGACCAGGTCGGCCAGCGAGCGGCTGGCGTTGGTCACGATTGCGATCCCGGCTCCCGTCGCACAATCGGCGTACGCAACGACGGCAAACGCGCCAGCGTGGCCGAAGCAGCTCTGGCTGCGCCACCAGCCCGTAGATGTGAGGTCAGCGCCAACCGATGCCAAAGCCGCAACCGAGCACGACGTACACGCGGGGGTCCGCATTAGAACGGGCCCCCGCCGAGCGCGGCCTCACGGCGCGGCGTGCAAGGCCGCTTCGAATGCAAGTCGAACGTTGAGTGCCGGTATACTGCGTCTTTGGGTCATGGCGAAGGGGCTGCTTTGCCCGTGGGCGACAGCACGACGAATATCGAATCGTCTGCTCGTTGCACACGAACCAGGTGACCGCCGTCGCGCTCCGCGCTGAGTCGGCTGACGGCCTCGTCGGCATTGGCGATCGGGGTACGATCGACTTCGACGATCAAATCCCCGTTTCGCAGGCCGGCGCGTGCAGCAGGGCTCTGCGGCCGCACGGCTGTAATGACCGCCCCCTTGAGCGAGCGGTCGAGGTCGAGGCGTTCGGCGAGTTCGGGCGTCAACGTTTGGAGCGCGATGCCGAGTTTTCCTTCGCGATCGCTGTTGCCGCGTGACCGGCTCCCCTCCGTGGTCGCCTCGGCCGGGAGCTCCGCTGTCTTGAGCTTCAAGTCCAGATCCTTTCCGTCACGCCAGACGGTGATCTGGACCTCTTCACCCACCTTCAGCTCGAGCACCGCGTGCTGCACGGCGCGAGAGTCCTCGGTTGCCTTGCCGGCCACGCGAGTCACGATGTCGCCCACGCGAATGCCAGCGCGCGCTGCGGGCGAATCCTTTTGTACTTGGGAGACGAGCGCGCCCTTTTCAGGTGCTTTGGCGCCCAACGCCTGCCGCAAGTCCGGCGACAGGGATTGCATCACGATGCCGATGAATGCCCGCTTGACCGTGCCGTGTTCGATCAATTGGCGCGCAATCGGCTTGGCAATCGCCTCCGACACCGCGAAACCGACGCCGGTACCGAGGCCCGCAATCATGGTGTTGATACCGATGATCTTTCCGTTCAAGTTGACGAGCGGGCCGCCCGAGTTGCCCGGGTTGATGGATGCGTCGGTTTGCAGAAAGTCTTCCAACTTGCCCGGCGCAAAGCCATAGCGGCCTTTTGCCGAGAGCACGCCTACGGTCACGCTGTGATCCAAACCGAACGGATTGCCGATTGCGATCACCCATTCGCCCACCCGCAATTTGGCCGCGTCGCCGAACGCGGCGGGTTGAGTCTTGCCGTCGACTTTGATCACGGCCAAATCGGTTTTTGGATCGGTCCCGACGACTTTCGCAGCGAGCTCCTTGCCGTCCACGAATTTGACGCGCACCTCCTCGGCGTCCTCCACCACGTGGTTGTTGGTCAGGATGTGTCCCTGATCATCGATCGCAACGCCCGAGCCCATGCCCGTAGCTGGCGCCTGCTCGCGCGGCAGCGAGTCGCCAAAATGGTCGAAAAACCGTTCGAAGGGCGTACCTTCGAACGGATTACCCTGCCCGCGAAAGCGCCCCGCGGCGGGGCGCGCGCGCCCCCTCACCGTGACTTGCACCACCGAAGGCGCCAAGCGATCGGCGACCTCGACGAACGCGTCGCCCACTTCACGCGCTTGGGGAACTGCCGGCGGCGGCTGCGCAGTCGAGTCTGCCGCGGCCTTTTTGGTAGCTCCACTCGAGAACACGCCGCCCACCCAGCCGCAAGCGAACAGCGACGAACAAACCAGCACAGTTCCGAACGCATGTTTCGTCTTCACGAGTCTGACCTCCTACGCCACCGCCGACCAACGGCGCCCCGGGGTTCGGAGCGGCCCCGCTGCGGACTTCCACACGGCGCTGCGACCTTTGCGTCGTGCAAAACCCGAGCCTCCCGAGTGGGCCTTTTCATGCGGCTCCACGCACCGCGCGCGGCGCCGCCGATTTCTCAGGGTTCGCCCTCGGGGCCAGGCTCACGAGCAGCGTGGCATGAGACGACAACGGGGCAATCTGAGGCGCCTCGCCGGCTGAAACAGGTTGCGCCGGGTCGCAACGCTCGATCGCACTAACGCAGATACGCGGCAATGCCGGCGTACCAAGCGCTGGCCATCTGCTCGTACCCCAACTGGGTGGGGTGCACACCGTCGCTCAGCAGCGTGCTCGGAAAGTGAGTGAACTGATCGACCACGAGCAAATGCTCAGCGCGCGCTCGACGCGCTTGCACGCGCTGCCTCAGCTCGCCGTTGTAGCGCTCGGCCAGCTCGCGCAGCGCCGGATCAGTCAGAGGCACAATCTCGGCAACCGCGATCAGGGCCTGCGGTGCGGCCTGCTGAAGCCGGCCGATCAGCGCCTCGAGCCGGTCAGCCATTCGCTGGGGTGTCGCGCCGGCGTACAGGTCATTGGTGCCAACGTGCAGCAGGATAATATGCGGCACGGTCTTCAGCGCGGGGCGAGGCACGATCGCCATGACATCTTCTATCTTCCAACCGCTGCGCCCCTCGTGCTGCCGGGGGAAAGCCACGCCACCGACGTTCGCGGGGCCATTCCGTAGCGAGCCCGTGAAAGCAATGCTTTTGCCCGCCGCGCGCGCGAGCTGGAACAGCGCCACGCGGTAGCCGCCCTCGTAGCCGATGCCCGAGGTGAGCGAATCCCCCAGTGGCAAAATTCGACACGGCTCGCCGGAGCCCGGGCAGGGCTGATACGGTTGACTCGCAGCGACCGCGATCCGCGAACTCAGTCGGCCAGCGCCCCAACCCACGAGCGCCAAGCCCAGCGCGGCCGGAATGAAGAAACTGCGCCGGCGAATACCCATCGAGCGAAGCAACAGCGGACCGCCGAACATGCGTTTGACGATGCGACCAGCGTGCCAACCGGTGTTCTCGGTGCCTTTGCCGTTGGTCCCGGCTACGTGCACGGTCGGAGCTGCCACTACGATGCGTTTCGTGGGGCGCTGTTCAAGAGCGCGAACTTTCGGTTTACGAAGTCCGAAATCAGAGAACTCGACAGGATCAGCCCGGCAATGCGGCCCACGTTCGGCGAGGCCAGGTAGCTCAAACTCAGGCCGCTGGCCGCCCACATCGCGGTGCACCGCGGGCACGTGATCAGCTCACCCGCTGCGCGGACCATGCCCGAGCCCTTGGCGCGCTCTTGGCTCTCACCCGGCCGGGGGCGCTCGGTGACGGTGAACGGCGCGCGCAAGGGCCGCATGACTTTGTCACGGGTAATCAGCCGACTCAGTCGCGCTGTGCCCAGCCCGATGAGCAGCACGTCGAGCGCGCCCGGCTTGGGCAGCACCAACTTCCTGCGGCGCAGCCAAATCAGCGCGCTGCTGGTGATGCCGCAGAATGCGGCGGCTAACACCAGGTACGCCGCTATCGGCTCCGCGTCATCGGGTGTCGAAGCCCGCGCGCTCTCACCGTCTGGTGCGCTGGGCGGTCTTGGCTCATTGCGGGCCGCAAAGTGGGACTCTTCCATCTGCTGCGACTCACGCTTGCGCGCGCTTCTTGGTTTGCCGGGCGGCCGCCTTTTTCTTCAAGGTCCCCGGACGCTGGCCGGCTCCGCGAGCACTCGCGCTGCGTGCACTCTTGGTGGCGGCAGGCGTGCGGCCTTGCGCGCTGCTCGCGCGCTTCGCGGGTCGCTTCTTGGCCGTCGTGGCCGGGCTAGCATTGGCGCGCCGAGCCGTTTTTTTTGCGACTTTCTGAGGGCGCGCGCCACGCTGACGCCCGCCCTGCGCGCCGTCCGCGAGCGAAGCGCGCGACACGAGCTTGTTGAAGCGACTCGGCCGTGCGGAGGCGGTTCGGTCTTGATACAAAAAGGCCAACTCGGATTCTTCGAACTTCTCGAAGAATTCATCCCACCCAACTTCCTCCAGGCTGCCTTCACCGCTAAAACCTGGGAAATCGATGCGCAGAATACCGCCTCGGCCGCTCCGAGCAGTGCTCTTGACCATCGCCGGACGACCGCCGTGTGATTCGACCCATTCCCGGATCTCGTCGTGGTCGATCGTCGCCCTTGCGCTTCCGCTCACCTTGACTGGTTTCTTTGTTGCCACTGGTTGACCTCGACCTCCGCTTTTGCAGCGCCCATGCCAAGCGAGCGCGCGAATTCACCGTGGAGCACGACGCTTGCTCATTCTCGCGGTGTCACCACTCAGCCGCGCGGCAAGGCTTGGCCGTCCATTCCGCCCGAGCCATGCGTTCGCCCGCTCTGACCAGGTACATACAAGGTCCCGTCAGGGTCGCGCGGGGGTTCTTCGTACTGCTGCCGATCGACTTGCTTGGCGGACATCCTGTCGCCGAGCGCAGGCATGAACTTGGCCATTGCGGTATTCAAGGTGGCCATGGCCCCAACTTTCACGTCTCGCGTAGGCGACGCCGCGGCGGACAGGATCGCCTCGGCAACCTGCCCTGGGTCAATCTGTGGTGTGGGCAACTTCGGTTCCTGAGCCATGTAATTTTTCGCGTGCTGCGGCCACGGGGTGTTTACCGCAGTGGGTTGGACCAGCGTGATCGACACGTTCGCCTGATCGACGTGCTCGACTTCGACGCGGAGGGCATCGGTGAAGCCCTTGATCGCGTGTTTAGATGCTGCGTACATGCCCTGTAGGGGGACCACCGCCTCGGAAACCTCGCTCCCCACGTTGATCAAAGCGCCGCCGCTGGCGCGCAGAAACGGCAAGGCGACCAGCGAGCCATTCACCACTCCCCAGAAATTGATATCGAATAGGCGCCGATTGTCCTTTTCGCTGATCTCGTCCACACGCCCGTAGATCCCCACGCCAGCGTTGTTGATCCAGGTATCGATACGGCCGAAACGTTCCAATGCCACTTGCGCGATGCGCTCCACCTCCGTGCGGTTCGAGACGTCCGCAGCGACAGCGACTGCCTCACCGCCACGACTAGTGATCTCCGCGACGATCGCCTCCAAGGTCTCAGCACTGCGTGCGGCAAGAACAACCTTTGCTCCGCAAGCAGCGGCTTCTTGGGCGGTGGCGAGGCCGATGCCGCTGGATGCCCCAGTGATGACGATGACCTGTTCCTTCAATGGCTTCAACGATGCTGTCATGTGGATATTCCTCCTCGTAAGGGTCGCTTCGAGGGCGCAACACGGTGCAATCAGCGTGCCCATGGCTGGATGAAAAGGGCGCAGCGGCAGCACCGTGAAAAAGCCACGACGCGGCGAGCAGCTTCCAGACGGCGTCCCGCAACCCGGTCACGGCTCCTTTTTTGGGGGCGATCGCGATCCAGCAGCGCGCCCCACAGTCCGCGCGCCGCCGCGCTGCTCGGCCGCGAACGAGGCGCCATGCCGTTGCTCACTGGCGCGCGGTCACATAGAAGAAGTCGCGCGTCGAAGCGTGGCCGAGATATTCGTCGGGTTGGTACAAGAGGCCACGCACCGCACCTACGGCGCTCAGAGCATTGCCTTCGCCCTCGCGGTACAGCAGAAAGCGCGGGAAGGAGAAGTTGACGTCGAGCTGCGCGACATCGCGGGAGCCGACGTGTTGCATACCCAGGGCGAGCGCCCGCGCGGTCGTCGCGTTGCTGATGCCGACGAACAGCGTGCGAGCATCGGCTGATAACCCGACCGCCGAGCGGCGGATCACCGTCTTGCCTTCCAAGGTCGCGCCCCAGTTGCGAGAATCTGCGCTGCGCAGCCCAGGATGCAGCGCTCCATCTTGCAGCATGCAGCCCGGAGTTTGGCGCCACCAGCTGAGCGCGTCCGTGCCGGAGAGATTCGCCCAGGGAGCGATGCGCAAGCCACCGTCGTTCGTGGCGGCGAACGTGCACGACTGCGCTTTCGGAGAAAGCAGCTCGGCGCCGTCCACCATCATGCCGAATCGGCCGTGTTCGGCCTTGAAGCCGCCGTTGAACGCAGCGACTAGCGCGCCGCGATCGGATTCCGGAATGACGCCCGGTCGCGCGACTTTGCTCTTGGCCTCGACGCTCTTGGGCTCGACGCTCCCCGCGACCGCATGCACGCTGAGCTTGGACAAGTCGAGCGCGAAGACGAACAGCTCGGCGTACACTCGCTCGCTGTCCGGGTGGACAATTGTCCGGTACATGGCCCCGCTCTCGCCAGCGCGGGCCCCTACTGCTTGCCAGGTGCCGTCCTCGGCGCTTGCTGTCTTGGGGTATAGCGCGCCCACCGCGCGCGGCGCGAGGGCTCCGGCGGCGGTCTTCGATTCAGCCACGCTGACCAAGAGCTCGCTCGGCGTCGCTTCGCTCAAGCTCCGCGCTTTGCCATCGCTCACCACTTGCTGAACGCGATCCTCGACGCTTGCGACCGTCTCTTCCAGCTGCGTTACACGCTCGCTACCGACCAGCGCGCGCAGCTGGTCGGCGACCAAGGGACCGAACCAGGGCACGTGCCGCACGCCCAGCCAAGCCGCGCACAGGCTCACGGCACCCAGGCAGGTGAGCGAGAGCAGCCAGCGGGAAGCCGGCCGGGTCGGCACGATGGGCGCCGCCCAACCGCCGATCGCGGTCAGGGCCTCGTGTGCAGGCGGAATGAGAGACGACAGGGCAGAAGGAATCGCGCGCATGTGCAAGGTCGGGTCAAGCTCCTGCCCAGCACTAGTGCAGCCGCCATGCCAGCCGCAGCGTCCAGCTGCGGTGGAAGCGTACCGCGGAAATTCCCCGGATTTTGACGACTAGCGAGCGCGAACGCCGTGTTACGCGAACGTCGTGTTGCGGCGTCACACACACCAAGCTGAGGTCGTCCAACCACACTCTTCGGGTGCGGTCAGGACTCGTGCTCACGCTCGCTTGCGTGGCATCCCCCCAGGGGCGGGTAGCTCCGTGACGGCTCAGCCGCCGAGGCAGCTCCAATTGCTGGCGTTGCAGAAACACGAAACGTCTGAATACTCACAAGTCCGCACGGAACCACACCCCAAGTGCTGCGGCGGCTTGTTGGCCAGGCAGGTAGCAGTCGGTGCCTGGCAGACCCAGGTCGCGTCCTGAGCGTCCCCCTTGCAGATGCAATAGTCCTGATTCGGGTAAGGACATTCTGCGCCGAGATTTTGTTTGCAAGCATTGCCGGCGGTGGGTTTGGCGCTGGGGCACTTGTCCGGCGTGCCGTAGCAGGCCCACTTGCGCGTGGTCCCGGGGCCTGGACCACCGGCGGCCAGACAAGAGCACGCCACACCTCCGTAGAAGCAACTCGACGGAGTGCTGACCTTGCATTCGGTGTTGTCGACAGGTGCGAGCGCCGGACAACTATTGCCGCCGCCTCCGCCAGCCGCTCCCGCGCCACCAGCGCTTGCGCCACCAGCGCCTGCTCCACCGGCACCTGCTCCACCGGTGCCTGCTCCACCGGCGCTTGCTCCACCAGCGCCGCCAACCGACGCACCACTGCCCCCTGCACCACTGGAGCCCGCTCCACCTGAGCCCGCTCCACCTGAGCCCGCGCCACCGAGCGCAGCACCACCCGCAGTGGCACCACCGGCTGAAGCGCCGCTCGCGCCTGCACCGCCAGCTGATGCGCCCGCTGCACCTCCACCGACGGCCCCCCCGCCGGCCTCGCCCGCGTCGCCGGCCTTGCCAGCCTCGCCGTTGCTCGTTCCACCCGCAGGCGCGCCAGACGAGCCATTCCCTTCGCCCGCATCGCCGCTCGTGTTGCCGCCCGAGCCGTTGCTAGAGCCCGCGCCGCCGCTTTCGTCGCCACCCACGGCGTGAGTGCCGGCGTGCGCGTTAGTCGCGCCGGCACGACCCGAGCCGTTACCACTCGAGGAAAACAGATTCGAATCGGGTGCAGAGCCGCAAGCGGCCGCCAACGGAACAGATCCCGCGATCACCGAGGCGATGACCAAACCGCGTGCGAACTTCATCCTTCGAGTTGTAGCCGATCGCTTCGCCGAGTTAGCAAAGACAGTCGCACAATCACAAAAGAGAAGGCGAGCCAGACGCTCGTCGACCGACCTCGGATTACTTCTGGCGCGGATGTAGGCAACAGCGTCGTGGGATCTCGCGGCGAGCTACCGAGATGACCCGACCGATAGACGCGGGCACTATTGCGGCAGGCGCGTTGGCTGCCATTCAAGCACTTGCCAGGGGCTCGACGGCGACTGCTTCAGCCATTCGACACTTGCCTCGATATTGGACTCGGCTTGGTTGTTCTCCGCAAGGTAGCGGTCGCCGAGCAGGTCGTCCTCGCCGAGCGCGCACCAGCTCGGGTAAGTGCTCCGTAGTGTTTGCGCGGCCGGCAGGATGAAGCGCCAAGCCGTGGGCTCGTCGATGTACCCTGCCTTGTACGCGGTCCGCGCGAGACCGATCAGCCGACACAGATCGATTGCTAGAATGCCGTACTCGCGCAGCCGCCTCTCGTGGGCGGCGAGAAACGCGCGCTTCGCCGGCTCCAATTCCCCCGTGTTCAGTCGCTCGAGCTCTTCCGCGAGCTGCGTGCGGTGCCCTTCGTCGCGCAGCCACTCGAGCTGCTCGACCGCGGACTCGGCATCGTCGATCTCCCACGTGCGATCGAGAATCCAGCGACACACGGCAGGAGGTAGAGGATCGGCCAGCCCCGCGCGGGCGTCGAGCGCGTAAGATGGATCGACAGTGACGGAAAGGGCCCAGCGTTGTTCGCTCGTCAGCGGATCCTGAGTTCGCGGCGGGATCGACGGGGCCCGTGCCCCCAGTGACCGGAGCAGAGCCTGCGAGCTCGAGACGTCGTTGAACTCCTTGTGCCCGATGAGCGTCTCGTTCACCCATTGCAGGGCGAGCCGTGCCAAGACTGGCGGCAGCTTGCGATACAGGCGCTCCGCCGCAGCGACATCGCGCGTGAGCAACGCGGGGGTCACCCAAGCTAGGTGCCGCCAAGCGTCAGCTGAAGACTCGACTTCGCGCAGGAGCGATTGCGCAAGGCCTGCGCGGAGCCGCGCCTTGAACGGCCAGGCACCATGATCCGGGTGCTCGAGAGCTGCCAGTTTGATACAGTAAAGATAAAACGTGACGCGATCGGGCCCGAACTGGCAATTGTCTTCGGTGCCATACCTTTGACTCAAAAACTCGAACAAGCGACTGAACGCTGCACCGCATTCTTCGATTGCGCCGTCCGTGAGCTCGCGTCCGGCGAGCAGTCCGTCCGCTGCCAAGTCGATGGCGGCGAAGCCCTGCTGGACATCCACTGGGAAATTGCCTCCGAGGAGCGCCTTCGCCCGCCGCCGTTGAAGCGCGAGGAGCACGAGGCTCGCGGCCAAGAGAGCGATCCCCACCAGTAAATTCATCGCCAAAGTTTGTTTATCGCTCACCAAACCCATTAGATTAGGGCCGTCGAACGAACAAGTCGAGCGATCGTCGCATCCTCGGGCGTGGCCCGAGGATGTAGGTCCGACGGCCGTGGATGTGGTCGGGCTCGATGTTCAAGCCCTTGAGTTCAGCGGCGACTTCTGTAATACACGACTAGGCCTCAACCCCCTTCCCAACTCGGCACGACGGGTCAAGAGCGGTTACTTTGCGTGGTTGTCGAGTGGCTGATCGAGGACCTCCCGAACCTTTCTCGCGAGCGAGGCGGGCGTAACTGGTTTCTGAAGAAACGCGACGCCCGACTCCAGAACGCCGTGGCGCACGACGCTGTCGTCCGTGTAGCCCGACATACACAGAACCTTCATCTGCGGTCGGCTCGACGACAGTCGTTTGGCCAATTCTGGACCACTCATTTGCGGCATCACCACGTCGGTCAGCAAGAGATCGATGGTTCCAGAATGGCTCTCGCAAAGGAGGAGCGCTTCGCCTGCGTGTTGTGCCGGCATCACGTGATAACCATGTTTAAGAAGGATGCTCATGACGACCATGCGCACCTGCGTTTCGTCCTCCACCAGTAGGATGGTTTCCGTACCGCGAAGTGTCGTTGGAGCAACCGGGGCCGGTGCCGGTAAAGATGCTTGGGCGTCGACCCTTGGCAGGTAAATTTTAAAGGTAGTTCCCCTGCCGAGCTCGCTATAGACCCAGATATTGCCGCCGCTTTGCTGGACGATACCAAAAACCGTCGACAGCCCGAGACCAGTGCCTTTTTCCTGACTCTTGGTCGTGAAGAACGGCTCGAAAATGCGCGCCTGCGTTTCGCGATCCATACCCGCACCGGTATCGGTGATCGCCATCATTACGTATTGGCCTGCCTTTGATGGAAAATGGTCTCGCATGTAGTCATCGCCCAATGTGACGTCGGCCGTTTCGATCGTGAGCTTTCCGCCCGTGGGCATCGCATCCCGTGCGTTGAATACGATGTTTAAAATGACCTGCTCGATGTGGCTAGGGTCGGCTCTTACGCGCCCCGATGACGCAGGAGCTACTAGCGTCAGTTCGATATCCTCGCCCAGGATACGCTGGAGCATCCGTTCCGTGCTCCCGAGAATTTCGTGCAGATCGATGATTTTCGGTTCAACTACCTGTTGACGGCTGAACGTCAGTAACTGGCGAGTCAGAGAGGCTGCACGCGACCCCGCTTTGCGGATCTCCTCCATATCGGCTCGCATTGGATCGCCCGGTTCGAGGCTCTCTACGATGAGGTCTCCATAGCTGAGGATGACTGAGAGGATGTTGTTGAAGTCGTGCGCCACACCTCCAGCCAACCTGCCAATAGCCTCCATCTTCTGCGCTTGCCTCAGTTGCACTTCACTCCGACGAAGTGCCTCTTCGGCCCGCATGCGGCCAGCCTCCGCCCGTTTGTGCTCGGAGAGGTCTCGGAGGAATCCCATGAAGCGCGGAGGAACAACCGCACCGATGCGGCTAACGGCAAGTTCGACCGGGATCTCGGTTCCGTCCGCGCGCAGCGCGGTGACCTCGATCCGCTTTCCGATCACTGGACCTAATCCGGTGGAGAGGAACTTTTCCAGGCCGGCTCGGTGTGCGTGGCGAGCCGCTTCCGGAACGAGCAACTCCGCCAAAGGTTGGCCCAGCGCCTCGGCCCGCGAATATCCGAAGGTTCGCTCTGCGGCCGGGTTGAAATCGGTGATCGTTCCAGTGTGATCCATGCCGACGATGGCGTCGAGGGCATACTCGACGATGGCGGCCCTGCCGATCTCACTCTCGCGGTGAGCGGCACGGTCCCGACATTCCCGTAGCTCCCGTTCGATCGCGGGTGCGAGCCGTGCCAGCTTGTCCTTGAGGACGTAGTCGTGCGCTCCGGCTCGCATTGCATCGACCGCAGACTCTTCCCCGATCGTTCCAGACACGATGATGAAGGGGAGGTCGAGCCCGCTCTTCTTCAGAACCTCGAGCGCGTCCATGGCGCTGAACTTTGGCATCGACCAGTCGCTGAGAATGACGTCCCAAGTGCTCGTTTCGAGAGCAATTCGCATTGCCTCGGCCGTTTCGATGCGCTCGAGATCCACTGCTCGGCCCGTGGCACGGAGCTCCTGGATTACCAACTTGGCGTCCGTTGGCGAATCTTCCGCCATGAGCACGCGGAGGACCGCAGGCGCGGTCATGGGACAGCTCGCACGGTGGGGACTGGCTCGTTCAGGAAAAGCCAAAACAGTCCGTATGCGTTCGGACAACCGCGTCGTGACCAAGCGCGGCGTTCCGTCGCAAGTTGGCGTGCATGGACGAGCCAGTGCAGAAGCGGACACGCGTGTCGCGCGAGGAGTGGGCGAAACGGGTCGAGCGCTGGCGTGACAGCGGC
>DATEPG010000283.1:0-2420 GCA_035273265.1 Polyangiaceae bacterium | reverse complement strand
GGGCTCGGTAGCGACCAGCCACTCGGAGCTGGCCAGTGCGTCGTCGAAGCTCGGGTAGCGCAACACGAACAGGGCGCGTTGCTTTTGGAACGGCGTCAGCTTGAGGCGCGCCTCGGTGACCACCGCGAGCGAGCCCTCGCTGCCCGCCACGAGCTGCCCCAAATCCACGCTCTGGCCGTCGCGGGTGGCCATGTGCGCCAGGTTGTAACCCGTCATGTAGCGCAGCAGCTTGGGAAAGGTGCGCTGAATGTCGTCGGCCTTGCTCTGCGCGATCTCGCGCACCAGCCGATACGCTTCACCCACCACGTCCGTGCGCGCGCAGAGCTCATCGAGCGGAGGCCCGCTGACCCGGCGCGTGCGATGCTCGATGCCGCCGCGGAGCACCAGCGACAGCTCCAGGACATGGCGGCTGGTCTTGCCGTGCAGGCGCGAGCCCTCGCCGCTCGCGTCCGTAGAAATCATCCCGCCCATGGTGGCACGGTTACTGGGCGAGAGATTGGCTGCGAAGTACACCCCGTGCGGCTTCAGGTAGGCATTGAGATCATCGAGCACCACGCCCGGCTGCACGCTGACCCAACCCTCCGCCAAGTTCAGCTCCAAGATTGCGCCCATGTGGCGCGACAGATCCATCACCACGCCGCCCGTGAGCGCCTGACCGTTGGTGCCGGTGCCTCCACCGCGCGCCGTGAGCGACACGCCCTCGAAGCGCGGCTCGGCCAAGAGCCGCACTGCCAGCGCCACGTCCTGCTGCTCACGCGGGAAAATCACGGCTTGCGGCAGCAGCTGATAGATACTGTTGTCCGTCGCGGCCGTGAGCCGGGTGCCATAATCACTGCGGATGTCGCCGCGAAACCCGCCCTGCGCGAGCGCGTCTAGGAAGCTCACCACGTTGGCCTCGAGGCTGGCTCGAGGGTCGAGACGAGGAATGGCACGAGACGCGACGACGGCTGACACGCTGATCCTCTCGCACGCGGCCCACCGCGTCGCAAGCGCCAAACCGCTGCGCGGAGGAAGGCGAGCTCACTTCTAATGATCCTACCGGGGAAGAAGAGCGCGCGCTCAGAGTAGAATGAAGGGGGATGCCAACGGCCCGTCGACGTCTACGGTTATTGCTCCGCTTCATGGGGGTGGCTGCTGCCGCCGGCATCGCTGCCGTCCCGTTGTCAGTCATCGGTTTCGTGGCGCTGCTGACGGCATTCATGCAGCACGGGCCGACGGGGCCGATCGAGCCGGAATGGGTAAAAGCGACCGCTGCCTATGGCTCGTTTGCGTTCACCAGCTGCGTAGCAGGCTATCTTTACACCGACGCCACGCAAGCCAATTGGCGGTCGAACCTAGTACTCGGGTTGTCCATCGGTATCATTCACGAGAGCACGTGGTTGGTCTACCATTTGGCGAACGGCGCCGCCCTCAGCGCCTACTACTCGTGGAGGCTCGCACTGCCGCCCCCCATCGCAGCAAGCTGCGCGTTGCTCGGCGGCGCCCTCCGTCGAGGAGGATTTCGGGACGACCCGTATCGATGGACCTAGTCTGGGCAGCAGCGCCGGAGGCTGAACGCATTTAGGCCCGGCATTCCGCTCACTGTTGGGCGAAGCGCAGCTGGAATTGCGACGGCGACCCATTCAGTCGCGTCGTCGAGCGGCGCTGCTCACGGGCTCTCGGCGTGCTAACGTTGGCCATCGTGCTCTCCGTCAGGCGCCATCACCGCTACACTTATGCCGACTACGTCGGCCTCGAGCTCGCCAGCTCCACCAAGCACGAGTTCTTGGATGGCGAGATCTTCGCCATGGCGGGTGGCTCGGAGGAGCATTCCGCGCTTGCCGCCGAAGTGCTCGGAGCCTTCCGGGATGCCGTGCGCCACGGTCCATGCCGCGTTCATACCTCCGATTTGCGAATCTATGTGGAGTCGAGCGGGCTTGCTACCTTTCCGGATGGGGCGGTGATCTGCGGTGCACTCGAACAACACGGTCCGAGCCCGAAGCCAACCGCGCTCAATCCTAGCGTGTTACTCGAGGTCACCAGCGACTCTTCGGAAGAGTACGACACGGGCGAAAAGCTCGAAAACTACCGAACCATTCCCTCGCTTCTCGATTACGTAGTGGTATCCCATCGTGAACGGCGCATCGTCGTGCACTCGCGTTCCGTGAACGGCGAGTGGATCACCCGGGTCGCCATTTCCGGAGGACGCGTCTCGATCGCAGGCTTGAAGACCGAGCTGTTGGTGGACGAGATCTATGGCAAGAGCTCGATCCTCTGAGCATCATCACCACCATCCAGAGGGACGCGACGAAGCACGGGCTTCGACGCTTGGTCGTGAAGCCAAGCGCTCCCATCCCGTCTCGCGCGAGGTGTGTTTACAGCTCCAATAGCTCGTGATAGCCAAGCCGCATGAAGCGTGGGATTGGGGTCGTGCTTACGGG
>DATEPG010000282.1:0-43551 GCA_035273265.1 Polyangiaceae bacterium | reverse complement strand
CACGGGGCGCCAGCGCACTTCGAAACGCTTGGCGAGTCCCTCTTGCATCCAGAGCGGCGCAAAATCACGCGTGGCGCGCGTCACGAGCAAGTGCGTGATCTCGTGCGCCAAAGTGTCTTGCCAGGGATACCCCTGCACGGGCGCGCGAGGAGAAAGCATGATCACGCGCCCCCAGCGGGCAACGGCCAGCGTACCCGTGGTTTCAGCCGCTTTGAGCGGCAAACCAGAGACCGCCGAGAGCGAAAATAGATCGCGGACCAAATCGATGCGCAGCGGCTTCGGTAGGTCGATGCCCACTTCTTTCGAAACCGTGTCGCGCGCCTGAGCCGCCACCTCGAAAATGAAGGGCGCCAGCGCGCGGTCCGCGTCGTCTTGCAGTCTGAGCCAAACTCCGCGCGGCTTGTCTTCCAGCACGAACCCCGCGGCCGTGGCGCGCGCACAACTCTTGGCCAACTCGGCCAGCGATGCTCCTTCACGCGATTCAGCGAGTAGCGGATTGGACAAGATGGCCTCGGCGCGATCGCACTCGCCGAGATAAACCGCCAGTCGCGCGCGCTCCAAGGTCAAACCGGCCGACTCGATTGGGCTGTGCCCGAGCAATTCGGTCGCGCGCTGGGTGTCGATTTCGGTGATCGCGTTGGCCACGCGTTCGACCGGATTGCCCAGTCCGAAATCGAAGGCCGCAGCCGCGGAACCCACGCCGCAGAGGAGCGCCAACGCAATCGGTGCAAGGCTACTCGGCTTCATTGGAGGAGCCCTTCTGCATAGCGACGCACGGCGTCCGAGAGTCGCCCGCTCTGCTCTTTGCTCAGACCTTCCAAGACGCGACGCCGGAAGTCGTCGGCCAGGCCGCCTTCGGCGCGCGGCACGTCCGCCTCGGTACGCATTTGTTTGCCCTTCGAGCTCGAGGAATCCTTGGCGGATGGCTGGGGCTGTTGGTCCTTGCCTTCGCTGTCGCCGGAGCCACTCTGGCCGCTGTTGGTTTGCTCGAGTAAGCGCTGCGCGTCGCGCTGCAAGGACAAGCCCTGTTCGCCGTGACCTGCGCCCAACTCCTTGGCCGCGTCGCGCATCAGGCCTTCGGCCTTGCTCAGCGCGTCCGCCAAATCTTCGGGCAGCGCGATCTCTCCGTGGTTGCCGCGGCCCGCGAGGTTGGCGGCGCGATCCGAGAGCGCACGCTCCCTGCCCGAAGAGTCTTGCAGACCCACCTGCGCCTTCTCGGCGGCGCTCTTCTCGGCACGCGCCAAGCTCTGCTCGGCCCAGGCCAAAGCGCGGTCGAGCTCGGCGCGCGCTTCGCCGAGCGCGGCCTCGTCGAGGACTTCGAAGGCGTTCGAATTCTTGCGGCGCTTGGCGGCATCCTCCAGTTCCGAGCGCGCGTGACGTCCGCTCTCGACCGCATCTTTGAGCGACAAGCGCGCGAGGCTTTGCGCCATCGACTGCGCGTGTTCTCGGCCGAGCGCGGCAGCCGCGCGCGCCGAGTTCGGATCGTCACCGAACTGCGGCAAGGGCGCGGTTTTCTGGCGCAGTTCATTGGCGCGCTGGGCGGCTTCTTGCTTCAAGTCACTCAGATCGACGGCCTTTTCCGCGTCGGCCAAGTGGCGCTCGACGCGCCCCAGCTCTTGCTGGTGTTCCTCGGCCAGCCGCTCGAGTTCACCCACCAATTCGTCGAATTTCTTGTCGGCGTCGGAGGGGTGCGATTCATCTCCGCTTTGCGAGCCGGCGCCCGACTCGACCCCACCGCCACCGGCCGTACTGAACGACGGACTCGGCCGGCGCAAGCGCGCCGCCAGGTGACGCGCAGCCAGCTCGGTCGCCAGCAGATTGCCACTATCGCGAGCGCGGGTGATGCGCCTGATTTCCCCTTCGGCCACGCTACCCACGTCGCGACCGAGCGGACCGAGCGTCAGCAAATGGCGCGCCCCGGGCCCGAGCACGGCGAGCGCCTGATTCAGGCGACTCAGTCCAGTTTCTCGGCGTTCACTCTCGAGCGCCAGCTTCGCGCCCTCGGCCGCTTCTTCGGCGGCGTCGCCCAGGCGCTTGGCAACCGCGGGCGCGTCGCGGTTGCCCAAACCGCGCAGCGCGGAGTCGACCGCGAGCAAAACGTCCTCGGTACGTCGCATCGCCGAGGCGGGTGTGGGGAGCGCGCGCTCCAACACGCGCGCCTGACCACCCAAGAATGCGCGTTGCGCAGGCGGCAAACGGATGCCCGCGAAACGCTTTTCCAAGATCGCTCGCAGGTCTGCGGCGAGAGCCTTGGTGCGCACGCTATCTGCCTTGCGGCGTTCAGCCTCGCCCAGCCCGGGCGCGGGGCTGAGCTCGCTGGCGAGCAGATCCGTCAAGCTATCGCGAACGGCTCGCAGCGCTGCGTAGCGCGCGGCCTCGGGTTCACCCACTGGCACCGGGATGAGCGTAAATGCCTGGCTCTTTCCCCATTGCACCCCGGACGTCGCGTCGTCGTCGCGGGCCTCGATCCGGACTTCCACCGGCAGGAACGTGCGCCTCAGGAAGGGCTCGCTCGATTCGATGGCATACGCGCCGCGAGTGAGCTTCGTCGTACCGTCGAGGCGGGTCAGTGGGCGGCGGTCTTCGCGCCCGCCCGCGCGCAGCACCAAATCGATCTCGCGCAGTCCGTGGTCGTCGCGGGCTTCATAGCGTAACTCGCGGCGATCGAAATCCCTGAGCTCGATGCGCAAGGGCGCGCCTTCGAGTTCGACGACTGGCACCGCATCCGGCACGGCCTCGAGCGTCACGCCTTCGGCCTCTCGAATCAACACCTGGCCGAAGCGCGCGGCGATGGTAAGGTCGGCATTTTCTTTGAGAACGTAGCGCGCAACCACGCCATCCGAGCCGTCAGCGACGAACGGCACCTCATGCGTGCCGTCAGTGAGCACCAACTGTCGACCGGCGGCCAGCGGCAGGCCGCGCACGGTAACCGTGCTGCCGCGCGCTTCGGCGCTGCCGAGGCCCGGAAAGATCGCACGATCTTGCAGGTGCAAATAGGCGGGCGGCTGCACGGTCACCCGCACCATGTCCAGCCAAGGCATCGGAACCGGAGCCACGCCGCGACGGGCGAGCAGCACGTCCAGGCCCTCGAGTACGCGATTCGGATCTCGACCCACACCGAGGCCGGCGATCAATACCAAACCCAGGGCCGCCCAACGTAGCCAAGTCGCGCGCCGCGCCGCCTGCGTTTCGACGGCCGCCAACGGGGCGCGATCTAGCTGGCGCTGAAAATGCAGTTGGGCAAGCTCGAGCGAACCGAGCCGCGGATCTTGCGCGGCCCGTTCCGCCAGCACCGCCGCGCGCAACGCGCGTTCACCGAGCGCGCGATCGACGGGCACGAGCACGCGCCGAATCGTGCGCTGCACGTCAGCGAAGTCCCGCCGGTCGCGAGCGCGCCTCAGGAAAATTTGGGCAACGGCCAAGATCAGCAAAGCCGCTGCCGCGCTGCGCGTCAGCGGAGTACCGAGCCGGGCCACCAGCCCAGCGCCAATCAGCAAGGAAACCAAGAGCGACAGGCTCAGCCAGCGCGCGGGGGTCCGTCGGCGCGTTTGGAACGCGACGGAGAGGCGTTCGGTCGAAAGCGGAACCACTGCCAAAGCGAGCAGAGCTTAGCGCAGGGATTGGCCGGGACCGTGACAAACCCGAAAATCTGCCTCATCCTTGCTCGGGTCACGCCGATGGCCCCGGTCGAACGCCTCAAGCGAGTGCTGCTGTCGCTGCCCGATCTGGCGCTGCGCACCGGTTGGCTGCGCGATTTTCTGAGCACGAGCTCGGGCCACGATAGCGCGACGGTGCTGAATGCGTTGTGTGAGGACAACGAACGCGCGGATCCGCAGGCCCGCGAAGCGATTTTGGTGGTCGCGCTCTTGTTCGCAGCGCTCGGCGAGTGCGATTTAGTCGACCAATTGCGGGCTCAGGCGGACGCTCGGCATTTGCTCAGCTTATCGCGCTTGTTGCGCCGGGCACCCCCGCCCTCCGTGCACGATCGGCCGGCCCGTGAGCTGCCCGTCCCCGACTACGGAACCGGTCGCGAGCTCACCGTGGGCGAGCGCAAAAGCCTCGCGCGCAGCCCCAACCGCCGCGCCTTCGACAAGCTACTCGGCGATCCCCATCCGCTGGTGATCCGCCAATTGCTCGAGAACCCGCGCCTGACCGAGGACGACGTCGTGCGCATGACCGCGCGCCGCCCCGCCCGCCTCGAAGTGCTCGAAGCGATCGCCCAGCACGGCCGCTGGCTCAGTCGCCCCCGGGTCCGGCTGTCCATGCTCTTCAACCCCGGTTCCCCACCCGCGATCACCATGCCCCTGCTCGCCGTCTGCACCCGCAACGAGCTGTCCGAGGTCCTCCACCACTCGGAATCATCGACCGTCCTACGCAGCGCCGCCCACGAACTCCTCGAACGCCTACCACCGCTGCGCGCTTCAGAGCCCCCTGAACCGACGCTTCAGTAGCCGGGAAGAGACGCGTACGCGCGGGCGCGCCTTACCTCGGCGAGCGTCATCGACACTCGGCGAGCGTCATCGACGGCTCCTGGAGAGATTAACCGCCAAGCAGCCAAGACGCCAAGTCCCTAATGCGGCCCATGATCGAGGAATGCACCCGAGAACTCGTGGGGAATTGGGGGTTCGCGCTTGGCGGCACGGTGCCCGCAGCGTTCACGTGAAGCAACAGGGGATTGGGGACAGCGGTAAACGGGGCGCGCGATCCGCGTGCGCGAATGATCGAGTTCACCCTTCGGGTATGGCGCATCGCGTGTGCGTTCGAGCTCCATCTTCGGTCGTGAAACGCCCTCGTCGGCAGGAACCCACTCACCGCATGGTGGCACAGAGTGGAGACGGGGCCCTGCTCTGTCCGTCGTTCCCGTCGTAGATGCGCGCCACTCGACGCGAAAAGCGACCCCCCCAACTCCACGCGCGTTTGCGCGGTGCACTTCGTGGTTCTCGGCGCACTGGGCACTTGGCGTCTTGGCTGCTTGGCGGTTCAAAATCTGGGGGCGCCAAGAACCCGCCTCAGGTGCGATTGCGGCGATCTCAGGTGCCCCAGCGCACCTCGCGGTTCTCAAGCTGCCTCGCATTGCAACCGGAGGGGGCCGAGCTGGGACGCCGAAGGCTGGGGCGGTCGCGGCGGGATGCTTGACCATCAACCCAAATCCTAGAGGGGCTTGGGCTCGCCGCGGTGAGGGTTCAGCCTTCTTCTTCTTCGCTCTGCCACTTCAAAACGGCGCCCACGCTGATGCGCATGGCGCACTCTTCACAGAGCGGCGGTTCTTCGAAGCGGTACTCGTCTCCACGAGACCACAAGAACAAGCCTGAGCCGGCGGGCGGACCCTCGAAATGGCGCTCACAGAAGTCGCAGTCGTAGCCCTGTAAACGACGCACCTCACCCGGAGAGGGGGGCGTGTGCTCCGGCTCGGGCCGGACCTGGGTCTCTGTGGGCTTGATGGCCATTCGTCCCCCACTATAGCACTTGCCGACGCCGCGTCATTCCGCGGCGACGACGCTTGGCGCTGCGCCGTTCTCGGCGTCGGATCCGGATCCATCGGCAACGCCGCACGAAATGGCAAGCATTTCCACCACGTCCATATTTCGGACTGTCTCTTCTTTGGACTGGGACTTAATGCCGTCACTGAGCATCGTCATGCAGAACGGGCACGCGCTGGCAATCGTGGTGGCGCCGGTGTCCAGTAGCTGCAGCGTGCGCTTCACGTTCACGCGGTTATTGTTCTGTTCCTCCATGAACATCTGAGCGCCACCCGCACCACAGCACAGGCCCTTCTTCTTGTTCACGCCCTCGGCCTCGACCAGCTCCACGCCAGGGATCCCTTGCAGGATCGTGCGTGGTGACTCGTAGATATCGTTGTAACGCCCGAGGTAGCAGGAGTCGTGGTAGACGACTTTCGCGCGCACCGGCTTTTTCGGCGTGAGCTTCTTCAGCGCCACGAGCTCCAGCATGTAGTCCGTGTGATGCACGACCTCGAACTTGGCACCAAAGTCGGGGTATTCGTGCTTGAGCGTGTTGAAGCAGTGGGGGCAGGTGGTGATGATTTTCTTCACGCCGCCCTGCGCTTTGTAGCCGTTCAAGGTGGCCGCGTTGGTTTCGGCCAGCATGGTGTACAGGTATTCGTTGCCCGCACGCCGGGCCGGGTCCCCGGTGCACGTCTCTTCTTCGGCCAAGATCGCGAAGTCCACCCCCGCCGCCAGTAGTAGCTGCGCGGTGCTGCGCGCGATTTTCTTGGCGCGGTCGTCGTAGCTTGCGGCGCAACCGACCCAGAACAGCACCTCGGCGTCGGGCTTGTCGGCGCAGCTCTTCACGCCCAGTCCCTCGGACCAACTGGCGCGATCGACGCGCGCCAGGTTCCACGGGTTGCCGTTGCTCTCCATGCCTTCGAACGGTTTGCCGAGTTGGCTGGGGAACTCCCCCTTGATGACCACCAAGTTGCGGCGCATCTGCACGATCTTGTCGACGTAGGTGATGTTCACCGGGCACTGCTCTTCACAGGCGCGGCAGGTCGTGCAGCCCCACAGCACGTCTTCGTGAATTACGCCCGGTACGAGGTCGAGCGGCTTGTAAACCTTCGCGGGCTCGGGCTTTTTGTCGGCTTCAGCGGCCGCGGCAGGGGGTGCCTCGGCGGGCTCCGCGCTGGGCTCGCTGGGCGCGGGCGCGATAGCTTGGTGCACGGAGGCCGGTCCGACGGCGAGGAACTCCTCCTGCCGGCCGTACAGATGATTGCGCAAATCGAGCGTGAATTGCTTGGGACTGAGCAGCTTGCCGGTGATGAACGCCGGGCAATTGTCCGAGCAGCGCCCGCACTCGGTGCAGGTGTAGAAATCGAGCATGTCCTTCCAAGTGAAGTGCTCGATGCGGGCGTAGCCAATGCGGGCGCTCAAAAGATCTTCGCCCTCGGTCGCCTTCTCGACCGCGGCCATCAAAGCCTCGGTGCTGGGCGCGAGTGGACGCAGCCGGCCGCGCGGCGTGGGGTCCCCTAGAAAGACGTTGGGGATCGCCGTAATGATGTGGAAGTGCTTGGAGTACGGCAAAATATTGGCGAAAATCAGCACCAAGGTCGCGTGCGTCCAGTAGCCGATGTGCGCCAGCACCACGAGCACGCTCGAGCCAAGACCCGAGACGAGAAGCGCAACCAGCGAGCCCGCCGGCTCTGCGAACCGATAGCTGAGTGCCCCCTCTGCTGGAGCGAGCGGCGCGATCAAAGTAGCCATCGCGGAACACGGGGAATCACTGCCGCCCGCGCCGCACTCGCTGGCGAAGCGGAGAGAGAGCACCATGCTCGCGCCGTCGTACATCAGATCCGCCAACATCATCGTGGACATGATGCCCAAGATGACCAGGCCCTCGATGCCCAGAGTCATGCGCTTCTGCGGGCGGATGACCCGGAAATACACGAACACGGCCACACCGAGCAGCACCAGGCTAGCGAAGACGTCCTTGAGAAAACCATAGATGGCCCCCAGCGGCAGGCCCAGGATCGGCTCGTGGCCGAGCACGAACAGGTTGAAACTCGGGGAGAAACCGCGGCCCCACAGCACGAGCGTGCGCAAGAGCAGCACCACGAAGCCGAGGAAGATCAGCTGATGCGCTAAGCCTGCGAGCAGGTAATAGCGCATCTTCTTTTGGTAGAACGCATACGTCCACACCCAGCCTAGGCGCTTCGGGATCTCGCTGAGCCGGCTCTCCCAGGTGGCGCTGCCGACTCTAGCCAGGTTGAAGCGACGCCAGGCACTGACCGCGAACACCGCGCTCAAAGTCACGATGATCAGGGCCATGGCCACGGGATTCATGCCCCTAACTTAGCCACGATGTCGTCGAAATGCGAGGATTGCGAGCCCGGCCAGGACGACGATCGCGACCACGGCCAGCAGCAGCCAGGTCTGACCACGGGAGGACGCGGGGATGCGCAGCGAATGCATCACGCGCTGCACGAACACGGGAGGCGCGGACGGCTGCACGCGGGAAACGCCGGGGTCGGCGAGCTCGGCGGGTTCGACGCGTAGCAGCAGTAGGCCTCGCGGCAGGTCCTCGCCGTTTTCGGGTGATATCCCCCCCTGCTCCGGGATGCGAATCACGACGCCGCGAGCCTCACTGTCGGCCTCGGGCTTCCGCATCGGCAAGGTCACGGTCAAAATCTCGGCCAGCTCCTGGCGCCCTCGCATGGTGATGGCCCCGGCGCGCCCACAAGCGTCACAGCCCCCTCCCTCACAGGCCGCGCAAGTCAGATTGCGCGGGAGCGCGAACTCGATGACCTCGCCCGACTCGAGCCAGGCAAACGGCACCCGGATGCGATGCAATACGTCCGGGCCACGCGGTACGTTCAACGTACGGGTCGTGACTTTGGCGAGGACTTCCGGCACTAGCCGAAAGCTTAGCCTGAAACCAGCCTGCGGTCACCGCGCCTTGTCGGCACCAGGGCGCCACCGCCTCGGCGTAGCGCGCTGCATACGTTCTGCGGCAGCTTCTATAACGACTGACCCAACGCTCCGATGGTCGAGCGCCGTGTGCTCGGCTGGGGCGCCCCTCGGGCCTCAGCTGAGCTCACTTCTGCGTGACGCTCAGCTCCGCGACGAGCTCGCGCTTACCGGGCGAGGCCGTGTGGGAGGCTAGAACGCGCGCGATCAGCGGCTCGTGGCGAAAGGTCGAGGCCGCGAGCGGCGCATCGCACGCGCCGTACAGGGCGCCGTCGACGGGATCGTAAGCGCAGTCACGGAACCATTTGCGGTGTTCGCCTTCGGGAGTAACGAGCGCCACGTCGATGTTCTCGTAACCTCGCAAGTCGACGTCCACGCGGTAGACCACGAACTTGGTGTCCGCTGGCCAAGCACTGACCACGGTATTCGCTTCCAAATCGATGTAGTGGACGTTGGGCAGTTGGCGCAGTTCGGCGATCAACTCCGCGGTGGCACCCGATGAAAACCCGCCGCGCGGCGCAAACCAGCGCGCCTGCTCGAAAAGCTCATCCAAGTAGCGGAGCTCGGGCGCGCGACCCGCAGCGGCTTCGCGAAACAACTCTTCTTCGAAAGCAGCGGCGTGTTCGTCCGGCATCGCTGCCGACAAATAGTCATCGAGCAACGCGAGGGAGTCGTCCGCCGCGGTCATTGCAGGGCCTCCCAGAGCTTGGGCGACGCGACGCATTGCTTGAGGGCATGTAGAGCGCGGTGCCGGAGCACGCGAGCGTTGCCCTCGCTGATGCCGAGCCGAATCGAGACTTCGGCGTGGCTGAGCAGTTCGCCATAAGAGAGCCAGACGGCTTGCCGCGCACGGTGCGACAGCTCCGTCAGGCAGTCCTCCAGGCGCATGATCTCGAGCGTGACCTCTGCCGGCTGCACGACTTCACACGCGGTTACGGCTTCCCCGTACAGCTCCCACAACTTCCCGCGGCGCTCCCGCTCGCGCACGCGATCGAGCGCCAGGTTGCGACAGATGCCGAGCACGAAGCCAGCCACTCGCTCCGGTTCTTCGAGCTGGCCCTTGCGCAGCGCTTCCACGAAAATCAGCAGCACTTCTTGTTGAAATTCGCGGATGGCCTCGGAACTGCGCAAGCGACGCCGCGCAAACGCGCGAATCGCAGGAGCGAGCCGCAGGCACAATCGAGCCTCGGCCGTGCGGTCGCCAGCCAGGGCGCGCGTCGCCAATGCGGCTGCCTCGGTGGCGTCGTCGCGCGCAGGGTCGGTCACGGACAGCATGCCGGTCAGCATATCAAAAAAACTGCTCCGACCAGACGATCCGAACGTAACGAAAGCGCGCCTCGCTCCACTTCCATCGTTGAACGGCGAAAGGTAGCTCTGATCATGAAGCAGAAGGTCGGTCGAGTTTTGAGTCGGTTGGGTCTCGGGTTGGGACTGTTCGTAGCGGGCTTCAGCGGGCTCACTTGGGCGCGTCAAACTCGTCAATTTCCGGTGACGGACCTGAAAATCCAGGCCAGTTTGGATCCGGCAGTGATCGAGCGCGGCCGCTACCTCGTGCAGGGCCCCGCGCACTGCGCGGAGTGCCACGGCGCGCGCCCAGCCTCGGGGCAGCCCCCGGAGAGCAGCGCTCCGCTATCGGGCGGCTACGAATTCAAGCTCCCGGTGGGTGTGTTCCGCGCGCCCAATATCACCCCGGATAGTGAAACCGGGATCGGTCGTTATAGCGACGGAGATCTTGCGCGCATTCTTCGCTACGGCGTACGCCCGAACGGCAGCGCCGTGCTGCCGTTCATGCCCTTCGCCGAGTTGGCAGACGACGATCTGACGGCCGTGATCTCGTATTTGCGCGCCACGAAACCCGTGCACCATCAGGTGAAGGGCCACGAGCTGAACCTGCTGGGCAACGTCGTGCGGGCTTGGGTGATTGAGCCGGTCGTTCCCAAGAACACGCCCGCTGAGCATGCGCCCCGGGGTGTAGCCACGGAAAACGGGCGCTACTTGGCGCACCACGTCGCCAACTGCGTCTCGTGCCACACGCGCATGGATATGCGGACGGGTGAGCTCGTAGGTCCGCCCTTCGGCGGCGGGGCCGAGCACCCTGCGCTGAACGGTTCGAAGCAGACGTACCTGAGCCCGAATCTCACGCCCGACCCACGCTGGGGCTGGATTGAAGGTTGGGATGCCAGCGCCTTCGCGGCGCGCCTCACGTCCGGGGCCGGGCGCGCGGGTTCACCCATGCCCTGGTCAGCGTTCAAAGGGCTGTCGAATGACGACGCCCAAGCCATTTACCTGTACCTGCGCTCGCTGCCGAAAGCCGAGGGTGGACCGGACCCGCGCGACCGGGACCCGCTCCTGAAGCTCGCTGCGGCGGCTCGTTGAGAGCGCTCTCGAGACTGGAAACCGAGCGCCAACCCAGCCGACAAGCCGCCCTTCCCGGCCAATCGGCTTGTCCTGGCTTGCCCCCAGCCTGGATACACCGTAACCCTCAGCGGTCTCAGTCCCGGGCACGCAAAGTTGCCCCGAAGGAGTGCTTGCTTGGAACAGTTGCTCGGCCTTTGGCACATCATCTCGCACCTCGACACACACCTCGTCTCTTGGTCTCAAACCATGGGCCCGTGGTTATACGTGCTGCTCTTCGCGATCATCTTCTGCGAGACGGGCCTGGTGGTAACGCCGTTTCTGCCCGGTGACTCGCTGCTGTTCGCGGTCGGCGCGCTGTGCGCGTTGGGCGGCCTGAACATCGCCATCATCATCCCGCTCTTGCTCGTGGCAGCCATTCTAGGCGACGCCTGCAATTACTACATCGGCATGACAGTAGGGCCGAAGGTGTTCACGAGCACGACCTCGAAGCTGCTCAACCGCGCGCATTTGCTGCGCACGCAGGCTTTTTACGACAAGTACGGCGGCAAGACGATCATCATCGCCCGCTTCATTCCGATCGTCCGAACCTTCGCGCCCTTCGTCGCGGGCATCGGCAAGATGCAATATCGGCGCTTCTTGTCGTTCAACGTGATCGGCGCAGTCGCGTGGGTCGTTTTGTTCATCCCGGCGGGTTACGTGTTCGGCAATCTCGAGATTGTGAAGAAGAGCTTCCACCTGGTGATCTTTGCCATCATCGGCCTCAGCATTCTGCCGGCGGTGATTGAGTTCGCGCGCGAGCGCGCCAAACTGCAACGCGCCAAAGCCGCTGGCTGACCACGCTGCACCTACGCTGCGCGCCGCGAGAGTCCGCGGCGCGCAGCGCACAAACGCAAAAAGGCCGGTCCCTGTGACCGGCCTTTTTCGTTTCGCGAAGCCGAGCCCGCGTGAGACTTGGGGCTAGCTCCTGCGATTCTCGGGCAGCTGCTTCTCGTCCGCCGGCTTTTCGGCGGTGGCCGGATCGACGACTGCGTCTTCATTCAGGCCCTTCTTGAAGGAGCGAATGCCTTCACCGAGGCCCTTGCCCACGCCGGCAAGCCGACCCGGTCCGAACAGGAGCAGGACGATGACTAAAACGATGACCCAGTGAACGGGGCTTAAAGATCCCATGGCTTTTTACTCAGGTGGCAGGAGGGTGCCGCAGCGAGCTATCTGCGTACAATAGCATCGCGCCCAGGGCAAGCCAGACTGCACCCGGAAATGCGGCTGCTTTCGCTGGCTTCATAGGCGGAAGCGCAGCTCGCGCTCTGCCTCGGGCGCATCCAGGGACACGGATTGCGAATATGTTTTTGGACCTACACGCGCGCCAAATGCCACATGGATGGGCGGATTCTCACCGCCCAGCGCCTCGAGCCGGATTCGAACGCGGTATTCCCCTCGCAGGGGCTCGCCGTCGCTCAGGTACACATTCTCCAGATTTTGCCCGTGGCACTCGTTATTTCGACCGGGGCAATCACGCTCTTTGACCAGCCCGCTCTGCGCCGTACGCCCGACCTCGATCAGCTCGCCGCTCGGGTCGAACAGCCGCAGGTCGACGTCCGCGCGGGGCTCTTCCCAGGCGATCGCAAACTGCACCAAACCGGTGTGCAGACCGCAGCCCTCGTCGATGATGCCGTTGCAATTGTCGTCGGTCGCGTTGAAGCACAGCTCCGGCCCGGTCGGCGAGCAAGGCTTTTGGGCCAGCGACGACGGAACCGTGCCGAGCAGCGCCGGCCCTTGAGCGACCGCCTCCGTCGGGGCGGTCGCCGGCCGGCACGCGCTGAGCAAGAGCAGGCTCAGCGCGGCCAGGTGAGCGCGGGCAGAGCTCACTTCTTGTCGTCGGGGATGTTCACGCCGGTGACGACCTTCGGGTTCAGCAACTCGAAGTAGGCAGCTCGCGCCTGCTCACCCCCGGGCCCGCTCTCGTCGCGCAGCGCCAAGAGCACACCCTGCTCGGACATGAATTTGAGCGCGCGAATCGCGCCCGAGCGCTTGGCCGCGTCGTCGCCCTTGGCCATCTGATACAAGCGCGAACGCAGCACCACTCGCGTGAACGAGTGCGGGCCGTTGTCGAAGATCAGATTGTCGAACTGCTTCATCAGAAGCACGCGCGCCCACTCTTGCTGCGTCTGACGCACGCTGAGTTTGCTGATGGCCTCGGCGTTGTCCACGTACTTGAACAAGAGGCCGGCCTCTAGATCCTCTTGCGACCAGTAGCCGAAGCTCCGGTACCAGAGGTCGCCCAGCTCCTCGAGCGCTTCCTTGCGCTTGTTCGCGTACAGCGCGACGGCGCGCGCGGCGGTTTCCGGCGTGCCACCCAAAATCAGGGCGAGCGCCGCGTCGTTCATCATCGCGTCGTCGCTCATCATGGTGAAGAGCTGAGCCTCGACGCCTTGATCGAAGCCGCCCTTGGCGATCGCGCGCGCCACCTGATGGCGCGTCTCGACCGCCGATTGCGGATTCATCAGCGACAGCAGCGCGCCGGCAGTACCCGGCACCGGGCGCTGGATCAGCGCCTCGAGCAGGCACGCGCGTCGCACCTCGTCGGGCTTCTCGTTGCCCTTGTAGTCGGAGATCTTCTTGGCAATCTGCAGAAAGTCTTCCTTCTCGGCTACCCAAGCCAAGGCAGCGCAAGCCGAGAAGCGCGACTGCTCGTTGTTCTGGGGATCTTCGATGTAGTCGAGCAGCGGCTTGAATGCTTTGCGATCACGCCACTCCGACAATCCGTCGGAGGCGCCCACGCCGATCGCGCGCAGGCTCATGCCCAAGATGGCCACGCCGCCCTGCAGCAAGCCGTCCATGGTCACGTCCAGATCCTTCGGCCGGCGCGAGAGCGACTTGATCAGCACGGGGAATGACGGCGCGTCCTTCAACCAGCCGACGTAGCGCAGCGCGCTCTGCGCCACGACCCACTCTTCCGGCATCGGCGGCTGCTGACCTTCTTTGGGCAGCGGCTGGTTCGGGTTCGACCACTTCCGCAAGTTCACGATGTCCTTCGTGGATTCCATGGCAGCCAGCGCGCGCAAGCCGTTGGCGTGCGGCGAAGGCATCTCGTGGATCCAGAAGATCACGCCGTCTTCGGCCTGCTCGGAGATCACCTGCCGCTTCTCCGGATGCAGCATGGCTAGGTCGGCGATCATACGGGCGGCGACGACGCGCTCGTTGTCATCGCGCTTGAGCATCATTTCCCAATCATTTTGATCGGTATAGAGCTTGAGCGGATCCATGCGCAGGCGCTTGGCCAAGGTCGGCACGCCGCGCACGTCGCCGATTTGCGCAAGCGCAACGGCCGCGCGCGTCTGGAAGTGCATGTGCGGCTTGCTCTCCAGAAACTTGTACAAGGCGTTGCCACCTCGCGGATCGTTGAGCTTGTCGATCATCTCGAAGATTTGCTTCTTCTGATAATAGGCAAGCGCCGCGTCCTCCGTGACGACCGAGCTCAATGCCAGCACCAAGCCGTCGGTGCCCACGCCGTCGCGCAGCGCTTCCAAGAACTTGTTGCGACTGTCCTTGTCGGCGGTCTTGAGCGCCGCGACCAACGGCTCTCGTGCCTTGGGCTCGCCGATCTTGCCCAGACCGGGCGCTGCTTGGCGCGAGACTTCGGGGTCGGTGTCTTGCACCAACTTGATCAGCGTCTCGGTCCACTTGGGCTCGGCGTTCCGCGACAAAATCGTGGCGACTAGCTGACGGACCGCCGGGCTCTGATCACCCGCCATGCTGGCGAGCTTGTCCAAGCTGACCAGCTGCACCATGCGATCCGGATCGAACGCGGTGCCGCCACCCAAGCGCTGCACCTTGGACAACAGGCCCGCGCGATACAAGGCCATGATGTCGTCGAATGCACGCGTTTCGCCGAGCACCACGAGTGCCCAAGCAATTTGCGGTTTGGCGCCCGGGCCCGCCTTCTTGAGCGCCAGCAAGAGCGCGTCCTTGGCCGGCTCGCCCAGCGGGCGGCCGTACTCGGCGAGCGCCAACGCGGCCATGCCTTGGATCGGCTCCGACGGTACGCCGAGCGAGTCGATGGCGAGCTTCACGCCTTCCGGATCTTTGGACCAAGCGAGTTGCTTGAGCGCCTCGGCGCGCAGCTCCTCACTCGCGTCGCTCGCGGCCCACTTGCGCCAATCGGGGATTTGCTCGGGCTTCGGCTTGACGAAGATTTGCTTCTTCTTCTCTTCGCCTTGCTCGATGGAAAGCTTATCGGCAGCTTGCTGACCGCCGATCAGCATGAACGCGGCAAAGCCGCCCACTGCCAACAAGCCGACCAAGATCGCCATCGGGGCGAAGCGGCCTTTTTTGAAATTGCCGTCGCCGGAATCGAAGCCGGCTGGAACGCCACCACCGCGCGGTGCTGCGGGGATGTCGTCGTCGGGCGGCCATTTGGCGAGATTCACCATCGGCAACGGCGGGTGGATGGGAGCCGGGGACTTCGTTGCAGGGCGCAAATTCGAATCGAGCATGGATCCTCCCGCGAAACGCGGAGATAGTGAGCGAGTGAGCGGTCCCGGCCAGAGGCGCGCGGGTCAGGGCAATTGCAGCTCGCCGCGAACTTAGCCCAAGCGGAAAAAAGGGGGGAGAGTTCCCGTCATCGTTCGTCGATCCTTGAACGGCTCATGGTTCGAATTTCACTGGAAACTTCTCTCCGGGCTTCGATTTTCGGTACAGCAGCGCCCCCCAATCGTAAAAGCCCTTTGCGCCGCGCGGTCCGGGCGACCGATCGTCGCCTCCCAGCTCCGGCATGACTCCCTCACCTTCTTGGCAGAAACCGGTCGCGATCGCGGTCGCGACCACCGCCCTCGCCGCGTTGCTCTCGCGCTTGCCCGATAGCTACTCCGCAACGGCCGTCGGCTTCGGCTTTCTGACGGTCACCTATTGGCTCGTCTTGCGCTCGGACGATAGCGAGAAGATCGCGCGCTACGGTTTGTCGTTCGGCGGATTGTTCGACCCCGCGCCACTGTCAGCGATACGCATCGCGCGCGACACGAGTAACGCGCTGCTCTGGGCGTTCGGGGTGGGACTCGTATTTCTGCCAGCGTTTTGGCTCGGCTTTCTGTGGTGGTGGCATATCCGAGTGCCTTTTCATGCTCCGCCCTGGAGCTCGTTGGGCAGTGATTTCTCGGGTCAGCTGCTGGTGATCGCGCTACCCGAAGAAGCCTTCTACCGCGGCTATCTGCAATCGACGCTCGACGAAGTCTATAAGCCGCGCTGGCGCGTGTTCGGCGCCGAGCTCGGGCCAAGCTTGCTGATCACGAGCGCATTGTTCGCGCTGGGCCACTTGTGTACGGAGTTCAACGCCGCGCGCTTGGCGGTGTTCTTCCCCTCGCTGGTCTTCGGTTATCTGCGCGCGCGCACGGGAGGCGTCGGCGCAGGCCTGGTATTTCACGCTTTGTGCAACCTCTTTGCTTCGTATCTTGGCCAGAGTTACGGTTTTCAACGGTGACTCCTTCTTACCTTTTGGATCAACTGGTCGATCTCGCATTGACCGAAGATTTGGCCGGCGGCGACCTCACGACCGAGGCCACGGTGGCCGCATCCGATCGCGCGATCGCGCGCGCCGTCGCGCACTCGCCGCTGGTCGTTTGCGGCGGTGACGTGTTTGCGCGCGTGTTCTACCGCGTCGACCCGGGTGTGCGCGTCGAGCGCTGTGTAGCCGATGGCGAACACGCCAAGCCAGACGACGTGCTCTGGATCGCAGAAGGCGCCACGCGCTCACTGCTCATGGCGGAACGCACGGCGCTGAATTTCGCGCAGCGCATGAGCGGTACCGCCACGCTGACCCGCCAGTTCGTCGACGCGCTACCAGCGAACGCGCTGACGCGCATCGTCGACACGCGCAAGACCACGCCCGGGCTGCGCTTCTTGGAACGCTACGCGGTGCGCTGCGCCGGCGGCCACAACCACCGAGACAGTTTGGGTTCGGCGGTTTTGATCAAGGACAATCACATCATCGCCGCTGGCGGCGTGCGCCAAGCAATCGAGCGCGCTCACAAGCATGCCCCTCACACCAGCCGCATCGAGATCGAGGTAGAATCTCTCGATATGCTCGACGAAGCGCTGGAAGCCGGCGCGAACGTCGTCATGCTCGACAATTTCGAGAGCGAGCAGATCGCCCTAGCCGTGGAACGCGCGCACGGCCGCGCATTGGTCGAGGTTTCCGGCGGCATCACTCTGGCGCGCATTCCCGCGCTGGCAGCGGCGGGCGTCGACGTAATCAGCGTCGGAGCGCTGACGCACTCTGCGCCTGCCGCAGATATTGGTCTAGACATCGAAAGTCTATGAAACCCTTCGACGCCGATCGCTTCCGTGCCGCCTCCCGCGAGTCGAAGCCAAAACTCGGTCGGCCATTGATGTATCAGCCGGTGACCGGTTCGACCAACGACAACGCCTTGCTCGCAGCCCGTTCCGGGGCACCCCACGGTTCGCTGTTCGTGACCGACGAGCAGACCGCCGGCCGCGGGCGACGCGGCAACGCTTGGCTGGCCGCGCCCGGTGAAAGCCTGCTGTTCTCGGTACTCTTGCGGCCCCAGCTCGAGCTCGCGCAAACGAGCGCTCTGACCTTGGCGGTCGGTCTCGCGCTACGCGACGCAATCGGCCCGCTGCTGACCGAAGCGGTGCAGATCAAGTGGCCAAACGATCTGTACGTGAACGGCAAGAAGCTCGCAGGCGTCTTGGTCGAATCACAGCTGCAAGGCGAACGCCTGCAGTCAGCCGTGGTCGGCGTGGGCCTCAACGTAGCGACGCGAGAATTTCCCGAAGAGCTCGCGGCCCGCGCGACCTCGCTCGCGCTAGTCGGCGCAAAAAGCCTCGAACGCGAAGCCCTACTGCAAGCCGTGCTGAACGCCATCGCAGTTCGCCTGGAAGCGTACGAACGAACGGGAGTGGCGGGGATCTTGGACGAGCTGAACGCAGCAGACGCCCTGCGCGGCATGCGCGTGCGCGTAGACACGCAAGTCGGCGTGGGCCGCGGGCTGGACGATCAGGGTCGGCTGCTATTGGCGGACGACGCGGGCGTGGTGCACGCGATCATCGCCGGCACGGTCGAGCTGCTCTGAGACGACTCAACGCGTCGACGACGCGGGCGTCGCGCTGGTAGTTGCGGCGTCACTCAGCGCCCAAACCGCGGAGACCACGACCAGCCCGACGACCCAGCCCACGGCCAGCCAAGTCGCTGCCAAGGCCCAGCCCGAGCGGCGCGGCGCGGCCACGCCAGCAAGTGTGGACTCCCTGCTCGACGCGCTGCTCGAGTCCAGCTCCAGTTCGCGCTCCGAGGGCGTGGGTTCTACGCCTGCGGCCCGCAGCGCGCGCAGCAAAGCCGCGCCCGGAGCTCGTTCGTCGCGTGCGGCGGCGATCAGCGAGACTTCGCTCTCGCTCTCGAGATGGGACGCAAAGTCTGCTTGGGCTTCGGTCAGACGCGAGGTCACGGTCGAAAGCGGAATGCCGATGATCTCGGCGATCTCGATGCTGGAAAATTGTTCGATCTCGCGCAGCACGAACACGACGCGCAGCTCGAGCGGCATTCGTTCCAGCAG
The DNA here is from genome assembly GCA_035273265.1 of Polyangiaceae bacterium. Classification (GTDB taxonomy): domain Bacteria; phylum Myxococcota_A; class Polyangia; order Polyangiales; family Polyangiaceae; genus PMG-095. The sequence goes on along the minus strand of DATEPG010000282.1, from coordinate 25,211 downwards.
CGTGCCGAGGGTTTGGCGCGCTCGGCCGGCTTCGTCCAGATCGCCCAGGGTGCGAGCACGCTCGACGCTCGCGGTTTGCTCGCCGCGGTTGCGGCGCACCCGAGCTGCCACGTGCAGGGTCGTGCTGAACAGGAACGCGCGCTCATTGCCGGAGCGAATGTCACCGATGCGCTGCGCCGCTGCCTCGAACACTTCTCGCACTGCGGAGTCGACTTCGCTTTCGAACAGGCCGATCCGGCGCGACAGCCGCCACACGAAACCGAACTGTTTTCGGATCAAGCTTCCGAGGCGAGCCGAGGGATCACCGTCGACCGCGCTTACTAGGGTCTCCGTCAGCGGCGATGCCACAGACGGATTTCTATCACTTTCGCGTGGCGCGCTCCGAACAATCGCGAAAAGCTGGCAAACTCACGGCGACGCCCGAGCCCCCACACAGGCCCCAAACGGGCTATTTCGGCGTTAGGCCGCCTCAGCGCGCGGCTCGGCCAGGGCTTCGGCCAATAGCCGTCGACCCCGAAACAAGCGGCTCATCACCGTGCCCACCGGCACCGACAGCTCTACCGCGGCGTCCTTGTAGCTGCGCTCCTCGAGGTCGACCAGGCGAACCACTGCCGAAAACTGAGTCGGCAGAGCTTCCAACGCGCGTGTGACCGGGCGAGTGAGGGATTGCCGAACCGCCGGCGGCGGTTCTGGCTGGGTCCAGGCGCATGGGTCGCCAGCCAACGCGTTGAGCGCGCGCCGTTCACGAGCCGATTTGCGACAGCGCGTGATGAACACGCTGAACAAGATTTGCTGCAACCAGCCGCGCAGGTTCGTCTCACGTTCGTAACCGGACTCGAAACACAGCGCGCGGAGCAGGGTGTCCTGCACGAGGTCGCTGGCTTCCCCTTTCCGTCTGCACAGCGCGAGCGCGCGTGCATTCAAACCGGGTAACAGCACTGGCAATTTCGCTCGCAATTCTTCGGCAAATGATTCGGACTGTGACTCGCAAAGTCGCGGCTCTGACATCGTGGCCTCCACGGATGACCCGTATCGCAAGCCGCGTGCCAAGCCCCCAAACTGGCAAATGGCCAGTTTTTTCGCGGGTTGCTGCGGCCTCGGAGCCGCATCGCCCGTGTCAAAGTGGCATCGACCAGCTGCACTCTGTCAGGCCGACAAAAACCGTTCGTTACCTCGACGCGGGCGCCGAGCGCAACGCGCCGAGGGCAAACGGCACTTCATCGGCGATCTCGTGCGCTAGCACGCCGCGGTCGACTCCCTGTTGCGAGCGCCGCTCGCCAGCAACGCCGTGCACATAAGCAGCCACATACGCCGCGCGTCGAATGTCGAGCAAAGCACCAAATGCCGCCAAGATCCCGGTCAACACGTCACCCGAGCCGCCAGTTGCCAAGATGCCCGAGCCAGATACGTTGATCGCGACTCGTTCGTCGGGGGCGCCCACCAGCGTGCGATGACCCTTGAGCAGCACGACGCTTTTCGTCAAAGCGACCGCTCGCGCCAAAGTGCCAAAGCGGTCGGCTTCCACGTCCGCAGCAGTGCCACCGACGATACGCGCCATTTCACCCGCATGCGGGGTGAGTACGAGCTCACCCGCAGCGCCCCGCAACTCCTCCGCGCGGCCGGCAAAGTGACTGATTGCGTCCGCATCCAGCACTTTGGTCTTGGGCACGCGCAGCGCCACGTGCTCGGTGATCCGGCGCGCGATCGCGGAAAGGCCGAGGCCGGGCCCAATCGCAACCGAATCCGCTCGCTCCAGTAGCTCGTCCAGCGAGTCTTCGATGCGCTCGGGATCGATGGCCGCGGTCATCACCTCCAGCACGCGCTGGTCGAGCAAGGCGGTGGTCTCGGGTAGCGCGGCAATCGTCACTAGGCCCGCTCCGGCACGCAACGCGCCCTGCGCGGCGAGCAGCGCGGCACCGATCTTACCCGGTGAACCGGCGATCACCACGACGCGCCCCGCCGAACCCTTGTGGGTCGTGATGCCGCGCGCAACGAGCGCGCTCAGCACGTCACTCGGCTCCACGATCTCTGCGCTGTAGCCCACTTGCGCGAGGCCGGTGTCCGGCACTCCGATATCCACCGTGTGCAGCTTGCCTGAATGCAGCAAGCCCGAAGGCGTCATCAGCCCGAGCTTGGCGTGCGCGAAGGTGATCGTCGTCCCCGCGCGTACGGTCACCCCCAGCACCGCACCGGTGTCCGCATCCAGACCCGACGGCACGTCCAGCGAAAAAATCGGACACCGCGCGCCGTTCATGAACTCGATGGCATACCGAAAAAAGCCGTTCACTGGCCGATCGAGGCCCGTGCCCAGAGCGGCGTCGACCACCGCCCGCGCGCTTTCGATAGCGCTGCCGAGCACGCTCAATTGGTTTGGTTCGAGCTCGACCACGACCCCGCCCAGGCCCACGAACGAGCGATAGTTGCTGAGCGCATCACCCGTCAGGCGCTCGGCCTTGACCAGCAAATACACCCGGGGATCCGCGCCCAAGGTGAGCAAGCGACGCGCGACCACGAAGCCGTCGCCACCGTTGTTACCGGATCCGCACACGATCACGATCCGCGCTGCGCTTCCCGGAGCCAGCGCGAGCTCCTGCGCGATCACGTCCGCCGCGCCGCGCCCCGCATTCTCCATCAAGAGCAAGCTCGGCACCTGACACGCGCTACTGGCATGCGCATCGAATTTCCGCATCTCCGCCCGCGACAGCACAGGGATCATGGGCAGAGCATACCGCCAAAACCACGTGTCGTAGCGCCCCGATCAGAGGGAGCGTCGGCGGTCGCGGGGTCAGTGCGGATCCAAGATTTTTGAACCGCCAAGCAGCCAAGACGCCAAGTCCCTACTGCGGCCCATCATCGAGGAATGCACCCGAGAACTCGCGGGGATTGGGGGTTCGCCCGGGGCATCGATCGTGCGCATTTGCGACGTGAACCGCCGGCCGTTGCATCCCACCGGATTCGGACGGTGCACAGCGCGCAGACCGACGGCACAGCGCCGGGGTGCAACCGGGCAGAGCAAACCCCACTCTCCCTTGGCGTTCTCTCCCTTGGCGTCTTGGCTGCTTGGCGGTTCAACTCTGGGAGCCGTTCAGGGAGCTCTCGGGCGTTTCTAAGAGTCCAAGTTACTAGCAGCAACCGAGGCCAAGACTCAACGCTTCGCGGGACAGGAAGTGCACCAATGCACCCGAGACACGGGGATTCGTTGCCTACGAAACAAACCAGAAGCCGCGCATTGGCCACGGTGTCGAGGTGCAGCCACGCTGCTGGACCAGATCGCCTCGTCTGAATGCGCCAAGTGGTCGCGTGACGTCGGGCTTGGGTTGGTCAGGGGCGGCGCTGCGCCAGGCCGCGATCGATGGCTGAGCGTAGGTCGCGCACGGCGCGGTCCATACCGACGAGTACGGCGTCGCCGATCACGGAATGGCCGATGTTCAGCTCTTGGATCTCGGGGATGGCGGCGATCTCGAGCACGTTGAAACGCGTGAGGCCGTGACCCGCGGCGACCTCTAGGCCGAGCGAGTGAGCCAGCGTGGCCGCGCGCTTCAAACGCTCCAGCTCGGCGACGCGTTCGGCCCCCTGCTTGTGGCAGTACTCACCGGTGTGAAACTCCACTTGGCTCGCGCCCAGCTCGCGCGACAAGCGCACCTGCGCTTCGTCCGGAGCGATGAACAGGCTGAGCTTGATTTTGCGGCCCGCGCACATGCGAGCCACTTTTTCGACCGCAACTCGCGTGAGCAAGACATCCAGCCCGCCTTCGGTGGTCAGCTCGGCGCGGCGCTCGGGAACCAAGGTCACGACGTCCGGACCGACGCGCTCCGCGATGGCGGTCATTTCGTCCGTGGCGCCCATCTCCAAATTGAGCAGAGTGGTCAGCGCGCTGCGCAGGCGCACGATGTCGTCGTCCTTGATGTGGCGGCGATCTTCACGCAAGTGCGCGGTGATGCCGTCAGCCCCCGAAAGCTCGCACAGTGCGGCGGCCGTGACAGGGTCCGGATACACGGTGCCGCGTGCGTTGCGGATCGTGGCTACGTGGTCGATGTTGATGTGAAGTCGGATCATGGGCTACCGCCGTCGGCCTCGGGGGATGAGCCGCTGGGCGGCATGTCTTTACAACAGCGGAAGCCGAGGTGGTAGTTGCGGTGGCTGTCCGGCGCGCGAATCGGCCCGACGTGCCACATCAGCGCCCGCCAGCGGCAATCGTCTGGGTGCACCGCCTCGCTCGCGAAAATGAACCAGCTGCCCTTCATCTCGGTCTCGCCAACCCCGCCGTTTTTGCCCAGTTGCTCGGGTTTGACCGGCAGATTCATGTGCTCGGCGGCGTTGCCGTGTTGGTCGAACACGCCGAGCGTGCTGACGCACTCTGGGAACGCGCCGGCGGGATAGGTGTTCGAGCCGCAGATCCCCCAATCAGGCGTATAGCATTCGGGGCTCTTGCGGCTCATCGTGGCGCACTTTTTGTGGTCCGCCTTCGGGCCGTACGCCCAGATCAGCTCGCGCGTTTTGTTGTGCAGGTACTCTTGCATCATGCGCCGCTCGCCGAAGGTGTAGTCCACTTCTGGCGTGTGTAGCGCACCGGCGCAGGCGCCTTCCCACTCGTGGGCATCGCACAGGCGCTTGCCCTGTGCCTCGCAAATCTCCGCGGCCTCGCTCGAGCGCACCCAGGTGACCGGATACTCGCAGGGGATGTTCGGGAATTCGAACTGATCCATGCACACGTTGGCGGTTGCCGCGGATTCGCCCCGCGCAGGGTCGAACAGCGGAGTCATGTAGCGAGCGCCACAGCGCGCGTCTTCTGGGTGAAGGGTTGGACTTTTCTCACGGATTGTGCGGCACTCGGCGCGGGTCATGGGGTGCTTGGTGATCTTGGGCTCCCCTTGCCCGAGGTACTTGGACGCGTTGAAAATGGCTTCGATCTTGGCCAAGGCTCCGGCCGGCAGATCGAGCTGATTTTGCATGTTCGTGAACAGCGCACTGCGCTGCTCGGGCAAGGTCGCGGCCGTCGTGTCGAGATACGGCGGCGCGGGGGGCCGTGGCGCAATCGGTGGCGGTGTTGCCGCGCTGAATGCGCTGGGCGGCTTCGGCTCGGAACGCGCCGACGGCGTCGACCACGCCGACGGCGTGGGTCGAGCTTGCGGCGCGCCGCGCCCAATGAAACGCCGCGCCGCTATTAGAGCGGCCACCACGACGATCGAGATCCCGAGCGCAAACACCGCGCGACGCTGCTTCATTTCAAGACCTTCCACACTCCCCTACGGCAGATCCTCTGCTAAGTTCAAGTCACGTGATCTGCACTCATCGCCCGCCCTGTCCTGGCTGTCCGCGCTTTGGCGAGCACGGCATCGGAGCGCCCGCCCAACGCTCCTTGAATGGCCTGGCAGAGAAGCATGGCCTGCCCGCGGTTCAGGTCGTTTCCGGGCAAATGTCCGGTTTTCGCCAGCGCGCCCGGCTCGCCATCCGCGGCCGTCTGGGTTCGCCCAAGCTCGGCCTGTTCGAGCTCGGCACGCATCACGTCGTGCACATCCCCCATTGCCTCGTGCAGCATCCGCTGATCAACCGGGTAGCCGCGGTCGTGCGCAAGGCGCTGGTCGACGCCCGAGTGCCGCCCTACTCGGACAGCGCGCACTTGGGCCTCGCACGCTACCTGCAAGTCGTGGTCGAGCGCTCGTCACAGACCGCACAGGTCGTGCTGGTCGGAAACAGCGAAACAGCAACCCCCCTCGCCGAGTGTTTGGATCTGATCCGCGAGCGCCTGGGCGCCGAGCTGCATAGCTTGTGGTGGAACGGCAATACACTGCGCGCAAACAGCATCCTGGGCTCGGACTTTCAGCATTGGTATGGCCCGCCCAGCGTCGTGGAGCACTTCGGCGGCAACGCCGTGCACTACCCGCCCGGCGCGTTCGGCCAGAACAATCTGAACATCGCGGAGCGTATCATCCTGCACGTCCGGAGCGAGTTGCCGGAGGGCTCACGCGTGGCCGAGTTCTACGCGGGGGTCGGCGCAATCGGCCTATCCATCCTCGATCGCGTGAGCGAGCTGCGGCTCAATGAGCTCAGCCCGCACTCGCTCCACGGGCTTTCTCTCGGGCTCGGCGAGCTCACGCAGGCCGAGCGCGCCAAGACCTCGGTCCAAGTAGGTCCTGCGGGCGAAGCGCGCAATATGGCAGCCGGCGCAGACGTGGTGATCGCGGATCCCCCGCGCAAGGGGCTCGATCCGGAGCTCACTCGCACGTTGAGTGAGCAGCCGCCGCCGCGCTTCATTTACGTCAGCTGCGGGCTGGAGTCATTCCTGAGCGATTGCGAGCAGCTGCTCGCCCGCGGCAAGCTGAGCCTGAGCGCGCTGACGGCGTTCAACCTGATCCCTTTCACGGATCATGTCGAGACCGTCGCGCGCTTCGAGCGGGTCTAATCACTCGAACGAGCAGACGTACTCGGCGATGCCCGAGGTGACCGCGATGTCGAAGCCGGACTTGCCAGGTACGCGGAAGAACGTACCGCCAGCGTAGTCCTGCCATTCGCTGCTGCCATCCAGTCGTACGCGGCAGGCGCCGGCCACGATATCCATACGCTCGGGCGCGTCCGTCCCGAAGTGAAACTCACCCGGGTAAATCAAGCCCAGGGTCTTCTTGGCGCCATCGCCGAGCAGGATGGTGTGGCTGACCACCTTTCCCTCGAAGTACACGTTGGCTTTGGCGACTGCGGTCACGTTCTTGAACTCGGATGCTGACATGGGGGCCGATATTGGCACCATTTCGCGCTCGATCAAGCTCGGGGCGAGCGCCGCACCCTGCGGCTGTTCCATTCGTCGGCCAACACTGCCCAACGCTCGTGATCGCACCAGCGACCACCGATCTTGAGATAGCGCGGCGAAAACCCTTCCAGCCGAAAGCCGAGCCTGGAGATGAGCCGCGAAGAGCGCTTGTTGCGCGGTTGCACGTTGGCCTCGAGCCGGTTCAAACCCAGCGAACCGAAGGCTTGATCCAAGACCAAGGTCACGCCCTCGGTCATGTAGCCTTCACCCGAAAACGGCTCGAACGCATAGTAGGCCAGGTAGGCACTCTGAAATAGCCCGCGTACGATCTCGTTCAGGTTGATCACCCCCACCAGCTCGCCGGTCTCGATCAAGCAGACGAAGAATGACTCCTGGTTGGCTTTCCGCGAGCGCTTCAGCAATTCACGAAAGTGCTCGGAAGTATCCGGGGCCATCAACCACGGGCGATGCAGCTTCCGGCTGGCCTTCACCCGTTGCAAGAACTCGGCTTCACGCTGACGCGACGCTGCCTCGAGATACACACGCACTGCACGACGACGAAAGGTCATGACCCAACTTCGAAAGTAACTCCTCCGTCACATATCGGGAAGCACCTTTGCGCGCGCGTGGCCGCTTCGTCGCGTGGGCGTGGGCGTTCGCGTCGACCTCACTTCCGAAACATTCGAGTCACAGCTGGGTTTGCGCCGGCCCTTCCGCACAGCGTTCGTGGATGTAACGCGCAGCGGGCGCCGGCGCGAGCGCGCTGTTGTCCAAGATCTCGCCCATTGCAGCGAGATTCGCGGCCATTTCACGCTGGTTAGCGGCGGCACTGGGCCCGCAGCTCGATGCTGCCTGGGCGCGCTCGCGCTCGAGTAGTGCCTCGAGCGACGGCCAAAGGGTGAAAATTTTCGGCACCACGCCCGCAGGCAATGCTTCGCTGAAGTATCGAAAGTGAGCGGGCCGCAGGCATAGGTAGTCGAAGATCACGCGCGCGGCGCCCAGCTCGAGGTAGGCGCGAGCAAGCGCGCCCGCGGCGCGATAGGTTGCGCCGCCACCGAGCTGCGCTCGAACATCCGCGGGCGCAAACGAGCGCAGCGCGTCCCCCGAGATGGCCACGGTCCCCGGCAACAGCAACCGCAGCTCGGCCGTCACCGCCGTTTTGCCTGCCGCTCTCGGACCGTTGACGATAATCACTTCTTGCATACTCTGCTGCCGTGGCTGGACTCAACCCCATGCCTGCGTCGCTTGACCGAAGCGTTGCGGCACGTTCCAGGGCAACGCACCACCGCGCGACATTTCCAAGTGTACGCCCTTTTCGACCAGGCCGAGTTCCTGCAGCCAAGCGCGAAACGCCCGTTGCTCGAAGGGAACATCGAGCCGTACCGGCCCGTGCAGGCGCAGAAATAGATCTCGGGTCAATGCACGAGCCGTTTCCTCGCCATCGGCGAAGATCGGGCCGACGCGTGAGCCCAGCGGCTGCTTGGTCGCCAAGGCGAAGCCGTCTGCGCAGATTGCGCTGGCCGTGGCATCCTGCAAGCGGCCACGCAGCACTGCAGCGCGAGCGCTGCCCGTGAAGCGCCGTTCGAGCGCCAGCAACTGCTCGGCATCGTCAATCGGCAGCGATCCGCAAGGCTCACCCGCCAAGTTGGGAGTGCCCACCAAAATCGCCACTTCTGCCAGCGGGATGAAGCCGCGGCTCTCGTACAGAGCTCGACCGATTGGCGTTGCCACCAGCCCCACGCGGGAGAGCGAGCGTCGTTCGGCCTCGGCCAACAGCGCATCCAGGATCTTGGCGCCGATCCCCTGCCGCTGCGCGCTAGGCGCCACCACCATCTTGGCGATCGACGCACAACCTTCGAACAGACCGAGCGCGCCTTGACCGACCAATTGACCGTCGTGCTTCACGCCCAACACCAGAGCGGCCTGGTGAATCACACGCCACTCGGATTCCGTGTCGGGCCAGCCGACGGTGCTCGAGAGCTCGAGGTTGTGCCGGATGTTCACGGAGGACAGCGCTTCGACCGTGAACTCGCCGGGCATTTACGGCAATCTAGCGGACCCTTGCCAGAGTGTCTGCAGCTCCGACAGACCCAGGCCCTCGAAGCTGCTCAGATAGGCGTCCGCCCCGCGGCGCAGTGAGTTCGGTCCGCAATATGCCGTGAAGCCGAGCACGGTCATGCCTGCTGCGCGCGCGGCCGCAATGCCGGGCGCCGAATCCTCGACGACCAGGCAAGCGGCGGGCGAAACCGACAAGGCACTGGCGGCGGCCAAGAATAGCTCCGGCGCTGGCTTCTCGCGCGCGGCATCTTCACCGCACAGGGCAACATCCAGCCAGCGCGCAAGGCCATACATGTCGATCACGGCGTTCATCCGCCTGCGCGAGCCCGACGTCGCCAGCGCGGTCGAAATGCCAGCCGCTCGCAGTTCGTTCAGCAGCGCGTCGAGGCCCGGAGAGAGCAGCGTCTCGTCGTAACCGGCGATCTCGCTGTTTTCGTCGTAGCTCGCGGCGTAGTACGGAATCGACTCGGGCAAGCGGTAGCGCTCCTTTACGTAGTGCCAAAACTGCTGGGCACTCGCGCCTACCAAGTCTTCCAGCTCCGAGACCGCCAGCCGAACGCCGTGCTTGGCGGCTGCCTCGACCAGGGCGCGGTTGGCAGCCGCTTGGCTGTCGATGATCACGCCATCCATGTCGAAGATGACGGCTTCCGGTTCACGCGCACGCATACCTCCTAATGGGTACCGTGCGCGGCAGCGCTGTCAAGCCGCCATGGCCGCTACTCGGCCTGCCAATGGGCGGTCTTGATCGCCTCTTCCCAGTGCTTGCCGTCGAACAGCAAAAGTTCGAGCCGAGTTAGATCCACGCCGTCCAAGCAGCGCACGTTGACGTCCACTTTGTCGGGGTCGGAGCGCGGCGTGTAGAACGGGTGAATGCCGCACTGACCGCAGAATTTATGCTCTGCTACTCCAGTATTGAAGCGGTACGAGACGAGCGCGTCGGCGCCTGTCAGCAGCTGGAACCCAGACCGCTCGACGATCAGGTGAATGAAGCCTTTTTTGCTGCAGATCGAGCAATTGCAGGTAGTAGCGCTGGCGAGCTCGGCGCGGACTTCGAACCTCACTCGCCCACAGTGACACCCGCCCTCGTATCGCGCTGCGTCAGACACTAGTCGCCGTCACCCGAGATGCTCCAGTCTTCGGCGGCAGATTCGCCCTTCGGGCTGGGCAAAGGTTCGCCGTTCGGGCCGTCGCGACGCACGATCATCGTAGTGCGCGTGGCACTGTCATCGCTTTCGCGCGCCACGACGGTGATCACGTTGATGCCGGGTTGCAGCTCGGTGTCGATCGCGAACTTGAGCTTGGTCGGATCCGCCGCTTTGCGATTCGACTGGTAAAACACCTTGCGTGGGCCGACGAAGATGAAAGCGTCCAGCACCCGGTCTCCGTCGGTTGCTTGGCCTTCGATGTGCACCTTGCCCTCGCGCGTAGCGAGCTTGGCCGGCGTGACCTCGAGCAGCGGCGGCGAATGCGAGAGGTGCGGTTTGTAGCCGATTTTGAGGGCCGCCGCGGCGTTGTCCTTGAGCGTGCGCGTCTCCACGAAGCCGAAGCGATCCTCACCCAGACTGATCTTGGTGAAGGCGCCGAACGTACCCAGCCGATCGAGCACGCTACCCTTGTCCACCTCGCCGACCACGGCTGCGGCAGAAAGCGGCTGAGCGCGCACCGGCGCTGCCGCAGCGAAGGACACTTTGCCCTGCGCCTTGACCAACGCGAGCGGGCTCTTGGACAGCGGTAGCTTGACCTTCTCGGTCGATACCACGCGCAGTTCACGGTCCGCCACGCTCAGTTCGAAGTTGATGTTGCTCTCGTTCAGCTGGTCGAGCACATCGAAGGTGAAGGCAACGTTCTTCACTTCCCCCGGCTTCATGTTGGAGATGTCGAAACGTCCGTTGTGAATCAATAAGCCATCGCCGGTTAGGTTGCGAATGTTGGCTTGGGTCTCGTAGGAGCGGCCCTTGCCCACGTTCTTGACTGCCAGGTAGACCGTCGCGCCTTCACCGCGCGCCAGCTGGCCGTCGCCATTTCCGGGGCGGTTATCGAGGATCTCGTAGTTGTACGCGAAGATCGGCTGCGGCTGGGCGTTGAGCGTGGGCCTGAGCTCCGCGTCGGGCGGCGGCTCGGCCCCTTCGGCGAAGAAGCGCACCTTCACCACGTCCGCGCGCGCGTCTGCGTCCAGCGGCACCTTGCACACGCGCTTGGCGTTGTCCGGCGTCGGAGCGCTGGACCCGGGCTTGTGACCTTCGATATCGCAGAAGCCGAACGGCGCGGTCGCCGTCTTAGTCTCCCCGGGCAAGATCTTGCCGAACGCGAACTCCTTTTCGTCGTAGTACGCGCCATCGCTCTTGGTGCTGGCACGCACCTGGAACGCGGGGCTCGTACCCTTGTTCTTGACCGAGACCTTGAGCATCACTTGCTCGCCGGCCGTGAAGGTATCGTTCGGGTGATCGGAGCTGACCTTGACCTCGAAGTCCGAGGCCTTGGGCGGGTTCGTATAATCCTTGGGTGGAGGAGCCCAGTCGATGCCGAGCTTGCCCAAATCCGCGCCCACGGCCTCGACCTCGGTCACCTGCAGTTTGTCCAAGAAATCCTTGGCGCTGCGCACTGCATCCATGCGCTTGCCGGGCGTCAAACGACCCGCCAGATCACGGGCCAGCTTGATCGGAAAATCGAGCTCGAACTCGTCTTCCATGTCGCCGCCGCGGTCACGGATCTCGGCGCGCTCTTTTTCCGGCAAATTGTAGCGCAAACGCACGGAGGGTTGATCGCTGGCGCGGGTCGCGGTGTTCGACAAGCTCTTGGTCAGATCGCGTTCGCGCAGGCCGTGCGCGTTGCGATACAGGTCCATTTCCACGGTGTCCGCGGTCATCGGGTCGAGCTCGATGTCCGGCGCGACGCCCACGCCCTGGATCGAAACATCACCCGGCGTCAGGTACTGCGCGATGGTCAGCTTGAGCGCGGCGTTCTCGGGTGTGACGTGCGGGAACACCAGCTGCACGCTGCCTTTGCCGAACGTGGTCTGCCCGACGATCACTGCACGGTCCAAATTCTTGAGCGCGCCAGCGACGATCTCGCTCGCGCTCGCGCTCGAGCCATTCACGAGCACGACGATCGGATAGTTCGGCTCGGTGCCTTTGCGCACGGCGCGCTTCTCTTCACGTCCCTCGGACGCGCCCACGGTGGCCACGATCACGCCATCATCCAAGAAACGATCCGCGACGCGCGCCGCTTGATCGAGCAAGCCGCCGGGATTGCCACGCAGATCCAAGACCAGCGCCTTCAGCTTTTCTTTCTTGTGTAACTCGCCGAGCGCTTCATCGAGCTCGTCCGAGGTGCTTGCCTGGAATTGCTTCAAACGCACGTAGCCGACGCCGTTGCCCAGCCCGCGGGAGTCCACCGATTTGACCTGAATCTCTTCGCGCACGAGCTCGAACGGGCGCGAGCCGGTCCAACCCTCGGCCGCGTCGCGGTGCACCCAGATCGTGACTTTCGAGCCGGGTTTGCCGCGCAGGCGGCCCACCGCGTCGTCGAGCGGCATGTTCAAGGTCGACTCGTTGTTGATCTTGGTGATGCGATCCATGCGCTTCAAGTTGGCGCGGCCGGCGGGTGTGCCGGGCATCGGGCGCATCACGGTCAACATTTGATCGCGCACGGAAATCACGATGCCGAGCCCGCCGAAGTGGCCCGAGGTCGACAGGTTCATCTCGCGGTACGCCTCTGGACTGAGGAACACGCTGTGCGGATCGAGCGTACGCAAGATGCCATTGCAGGCCGCGTACTCGACGTCTCGCAAATCCACCTCGGTGTCCTTCAGGTTTGCCTGCAAGAACGCGAACACCTCGCGCAAACGCGCGGCCACGTCCCACGGGCCCTGCACGTTGTCGATGTGGAAGGAGGCCGACTCGGTGTCGACCTGTACCTTGACGGTGTTCGACTTGTCCTCGTGCAGCACAATCACTTGTGCAACTTCTTTTTGGATCTCGTTCACCGCGCTCAAGAACATCTGGCGCGGCTTGACGCGACTCGGATCGACGTATTTATTGCGAATGGTGTTCAGCGTCTCGTTGACGGCCACCAGCTGCGTCAGATCATACGGCGCCTTGGGCTGCCCCGGGCTCGTCACTGCATGCGCGACCTCGAGCCCGCGCCACAAACCACCGGTGCCGAACTGCAGCGCGAAATAGGACGCCAGCGCAAACACCGAGAGCACGACCAGCGCCCGACCGAGGCGCGGAAGAATTCGCATTCGGCGAGTATAGCTCGACGAACCCGCCCTGCCTTCCCACGAAATGACGGCTATTGCCCGGAAGGCTGGCCTTTTCCGAGCTGGACCGTGGAACTGCCAGCCCCGACGGACTCCGCTGGCTTCACTGGATCCCGGTCGTGGACTTCGAGCGCGGGCGAATTTTCGTCCCGTTTGATCGAGTACCGGACGAGCGCCCGCAGCGCTCGGTTGCGCTCTACGTTGCCCAGCATCAGCTTGAGATCCTCGTACACCGAGGGATCGACGAGCAGCGCGCCCAGGGTGCCTTTGCCGGCGCGCATATCGCTCACGACTTGACGGAAATCAGCCGAGGCCTGATTCAGGTTCGACATCATCGCTTGCGAGGTGTCATCCCCGTAGATCACGCTGCGTGCCAGGCCGTTGCCTTCGCGAATGCCCTTGAGCGCGGTGCCGAGCTCTTCGGCAACGACGCCCACTTTGGCGATCGTTTTGGCGCCGTCCTCCCCATACACGACCTCGTGCGCGAAGCCGGGCCCGGTGTTCACGCGCGTCAGGATCTGATTCACGTTCTGCGTGGCGCGCGTCAGCTCCGCCGAGGCTTGCTGCAAGTTGTCCATTACTTGCGTCAGCCGCGCGGCTTCGCCCCGATCGTGCAGCAGTTTCCCGATGTAGCCCTCCCCGCGATCGACCGAATCCAAAATCCGCGCCAGCGAGGCCGTTGAATTGCGAATGTCGCCCTGGAATTTCTCGTCCGAGAGTGAATTGGTGGCGCGCTCCAAGTTGGTCACCACTTTCTCCACCTGGCCCGAGATGTTGCTGATGCGACCGATCAGCTTGCTCATGTCTTCCGCGGGGCGAGAGGGGATCTGTGAGCCGTCGGGGAGCTGCGCCTGACCGGGCGTGCCGACCGTGAGCACGATCATCTTGTCGCCCAGCAGGCCCTTGCCTTCGATCGTGGCGATGCTGTCCTTGCGGATGCGGCGCGCATCGTCGATGGAGATCGACATCCGAACGTGAATGTTCTTGTCGTTCGCCGCGCTCGCATAGTCGACCGCCACGACCGTGCCGATGTCGACGCCACCCATGCGCACGGGTGAACCGCGCCGAAGCCCCTGCACGTCCTCGAATTCGGTCGAGTACGCGCGTTTGCTCTGAAAGAGTTGGCGCTCGTCCCCAATCAGAAAGATCACCGCGCCCATCGCGGTCAAACCCGCGAGCACGAACGCGCCAACCTTTACGTCCTTCGACGAAACCATCGCTTCATTACCTGCGGCCAGAACCCAAAAACAGCAAACCTCGAGGTTGTCAGAATACCCGACGTGCCGGCTTCAGGCTTTCGGTTTTTTCGCCGCAGGCGATTCTAGCGGCGCAGGAAGGCGATTTCCGCGCCGCGACTCCGCCACGCGCTCCACGGGTCGGCTTGGCTCGCTTCCGCCCCGCTTCCGCCCCAGCTTGCTCGGCTCAGCTATTGAGCAAGGTTTCGACGTCCTCTTTGACCGGCGCTCGGCCCTCGATGAAGTCGCTGACGCGTTGGTCTTTGGACGCTTGAAACTCCTCCACCGTGCCATAAGCGATGATCCGTCCGGTGCGCACCATGGCCAGGTGATCGCTGATCTCGAACGCGCTCCGCATGTCGTGGGTGACCACGATACTGGTGATCTTCAGCTTCTCTTGCAGGCCCATGATCAGGTGGTTCACACGCGCCGTATTGATCGGATCGAGGCCGGTCGTGGGCTCGTCGTAGAGGAGCACCTCGGGTTGTACGGCGATCGCTCGGGCAAGACCGACACGCTTGCGCATGCCACCCGAAAGATCCGCCGGCTGCAAGAACTCGATACCCGGCAAGTCGACCAAGCTGAGCGCCCAAGCCACGCGGTCCGCGCGCTCCGCCTTGGTCATCGTGTCTCGGAAGTGCTCTTCCAAGCCATAAGCCACGTTCTCACCGACGGTCAGCGAATCGAACAGCGCGCCGCTCTGAAATAGCATCGCGATCCGACGTCGCACCAGCGCCAGCTGTTGTTCGCCCATGCGGGTCGTGTCCTGGCCGTCGAAGGTGATCGTGCCCGCGTCGGCGTGGAGCAGTCCGATCAGCATCTTGAGCATCACGCTCTTGCCGACACCGGAACCACCGCAGATGGTCAGCACCTCACCGCGCAGCACCTTCAGGTTCAGCCCGGAATAGATGATTTTCTGACCAAAGGCCTTCTTGATGCCCTTGAATTCGATGATCGGCTGGGTGCTCGCGTCCGCCATGACTTGCGGATCAATAGCAGCTCCGCGCGGCGAGCCAAAACGAGCAGCCCGCGCGCAGGCGACCCCTTCGAAGCTCAGTCCAAGATTTTTTCCAGCTTGAGTTCGATGGCGCTGCCGCCGCGGTAGCGATCTGGCCGTAGTTTGCCCACCACCGCGATCTTGCCCGTCAGCCCGCTGGCTCGCTCACCCAGCGAAAAGCCGAACGCGCCCAGGCGTACGCCCCCCTCCAGCTCCAGCTCCAGCTTCAGGTGCCCGCCGCTCACTTGCCGAGCCGAGAGCACGCTGGCGGCGAACGCCAGCAAGGGTGAAGCGTTGCCTGCGCCGCACGGCTCGAGCAAATACAGGTCGTTCAGGACCCGCGTGGGATCGTCTCCAGGAGACAACCAGGCGTACGTCGCATCGTCACTCGGTGTGGCTGTTTGTTGGGGGTCCTGAGCCGCGCAAGCGGTCTCGAAGCAGGCACGGAGCTCGGACAAGCGCGATAGCTCGACCTCGGCTCCGGCAGCCGCTTGATGGCCACCAAAGCGAATCAAGACGTGCTTCGCCGCGCTCAGCGCGTCGAACAAGCGTGAGCCGGCGGGGCCGCGCACCGAGGCTCTGCCGTGACCGTTGCTGAACCCAATGGCGACGACCGGGCGTCGGAAGCGATCCGCGAGCCGGCCCGCGACGATGCCCACGATGCCGTGATTCCAGCCCTCACGGCCGATCACGATCGCCGGGCGCTCGGCCCAACCCTCACGTTCGATTTCGGCCAAGGCTTCTTCGATCATGCGCTCTTGCAGCAGCTTGCGTTCGCTCGAGCGCTGCTCGATCTCGGCGCCCAGCGCGTGCGCTTCGTCCAAGGTCTTGGCCATCAAGAGCTGTACCGCAATCTGCGCGGAACCGAGCCGCCCGGGCGCGTTCAAGCGCGGTGCGATTCGGAACGCGACGTCTTCGGCGGTGATCGGGCTATTGCCGTCGAGCTTCGCGAGCTCGAGCAAGGCTCGGATCCCTGGGCGGCGCGCTTCGCCGATCGCGCGCAGGCCCGCGCGCACCAGGGCGCGATTGTCGCCATCGAGCGGAGCGACGTCGGCGATCGTGCCGATCGCCACCAGATCCAGCCAACGACGTAAATCCAGCTCGCGCCCCAGAGCCGTGCGCAGCGCAGCGCCAATCGACAGAGCCAACCCGCAGGAGGCCAGCCCCTTGTACGGGAAGCCGCATTCTGGCCGGTGTGGATTCAAGAACGCCACTGCCGGCAGCGCCTCTTCCGGCACCAAATGGTGGTCGATGACCACGCAATCGACACCCGCGTCGCGCAAGCGGGCGAGCGACACGTGATCGGACGAACCGCAGTCGCAGGTCACCAAGAGCGGCGCACCGCTGGCCAGCACCTTGTCCACGGCCGCGGCTGAGACGCCGTAGCCGCCCTCGAAACGGCTGGCAATGAAGGTCACCGCGCGCCCACCCAACGCCTCGATCACTTCCGTCATGATCGCGGCCGAGGTCATGCCGTCGCAGTCGTAGTCACCAAAGACCGCGATCAGCTCGCCCGCGCGAATCGCACGCGCCAAGCGCTCGGCGGCGAGCGAGCGATCGATCATGGCGTCCGGAGCCGTGAGCTCCGAAAGCCGCGGATTCAGGAAACGACGGGTGGCCTCGACGTCTTGGTGTCCGCGCCGCTCCAGCAGCTCCCCCAAGGTAACCGACACCCCCAAGCCGAGCGCCAGCTCGCGCGCCCGCGCACTCGGCGCCGCGCGCTCACCAGACGGTTCGGACAACTCAGCCAGCGAAGTGCTCAAGCCCGAACCTTCCAACATGTCGCCCCGACCCTGTCAATTCGCCCGTAGGTCCCGTAGTCCCGTGCCCGTGCCCGTGCCCGTGCCCGCTCTCCCTCTCTCTCCCCATCACCCTCTCTCCCCGTCACCGAACAAATTCTTCACCCCGAACAGCTTAGTCCCGCCCCCACCCGAAAATGTCCGACCTCACACGTTAAAACGCCCCTCGCAGTGTGAGCCGCGAGAGGCGTTCGCTAACCAGGGCTGTGGATAAGCCGAACCGCGCTTTAGTTCAGGCTTTCGGACGCCACGTTCGGTGGATCGAGCGGCCGCGCAACGAACAGCCATTGCGTCCGCCCGTTGGGGCCGACGAAGCGCACGTGTTCATCCGGCAAGGCGCGCAAGTGGAAGCGCGGACCGTCATCCGATTCTTCCGTGGTCACCAGCGCCATGGCGTCGAGAACGTGCAAGCCTCCGAGCACGTCTTCCGGCTCGGAGTCCAAGCGCTCCGCCAGGTCATCCAGATCCAAATCACGATCGCCAGCGAATGCACCGAGCACGCGTTGGGCATTGATGCAGCGCTCACGCTGCTCAGGTTCGATCTTCGACCACAATTCCTCTGGAATGGTGAGCGGCAAACCGTTGAGGGGCAAAGCAGCCATCTGGGACTTCAATGCGGCAAACATGAGTCAGAACATAAGGACGCTACCGGGTGTGTCAACCTGGCGCGCGGGCCGACTCGTCGCCGACTCGTCGCCGATTCGTCCCAGAGCGAGGCGCGCCTCGGCGCGCTTCGCTTCGATGGCTGGTTTTGGCCGGTTTTTACCGGCCGTGGCTCAGCTAGCTCAGACTGCGGCAGCGTTATTGGCCGCGACTGGCTTCTTTTTTGCGCCGATCTTGGAGAAGATCGCGTGGTCCAGCCACTCGGTGAGCGGAAGTGCGACGTAGATCGAGGAATAAGTACCGAGCACGACGCCGATCGTCAGTGCTAGCGCGAAGTCCTTCAGCTCGCCCGTACCCCAGATGAAGAAGCCGAGCAGCGCGATCACGACCGTGCTGCTGGTGAGGATCGTTCGGCCGAGCATTTCCGAGGTGCTGATGTTGATCAGCTGAAAGAAACTGGTCCCGCGCAGCTTGCCCAGATTCTCACGCACGCGATCGTAGACGATCACCGTGTCGTTCACGGAGTAGCCGACGATCGTCAATGCAGCGGCGATGGTCGTCAGATTGATCTCTTTACCGAGCACGATCAGCACGCCAATCATGCCGAGCGCGTCGTGCGTCAGCGCGAGCACGCAACCGGGCGCGAAGCGCAAGTCGAAGCGGAACGCGATGTAGATCATGATGAACACGATCGAGATCACGATGCTCTTCACCGCGCTGTCGCGCAGCTGGGCACCCGCACGTGGGCCGATCCATTCCGTGCGCAGGGCCGCGTCAGGCACCGTGTCCGCACCCAAGGCTTGCTTGAGCCCGCCCATGAGCTGGTCACCCTTGCTCATCAGCTGGATCTCGACCTTGTTGTCGCGCGCGTTCTGCAGCATCGGGTTGCGCTCCCCGGGTCGCAGAATCACGCCCTTGATCGTCGAGACGTGGGCTTTGATCCAATCCAAGTCGGGTGCGCTGCGATAGCGGACGCTGATCTTGTCGCCACCCGGGCTGAACCGGACCTCGGTCGCCTGACGCTCCGTCGGACAAGCGTCAGTGTTCTCTCCGGAGTTCAGACACAACGCGCGTTCGACCTCGGCCTGCTTCTCGGGCGAGATCGTGGACACTTCTTCGAGCCGAATCAGGTAGCGATTCGGGTTGCTCGGGTCGGTGACCTTCACCACCGCGGGCGCGGAGAATCCGGCCTTTTCGACGGCAGCCCGCAGCTCAGCCGGGCTCACCTCGCGCTTGAACGCGATCTCGACTTCAGTGCCGCCGGTAAAGTCCGTGCCGAGCTTGGCTTTGCCCAGAAAAAGCAAAACGAGCGCGCCGAAGGTGATGAACAGACTGAGGCCAATCCAGTACCACCGGATGGCCATGAAATTGTAGATCTTGCCAGACTTGAACAGACGCATGGTTCAACCCAAATCCAACTGGGCGCCACGCCCAAGATGCTTGACCCACCAGTCGACCATCAGCCGGCTGACGACGACGCCGGTGAAGATGTTACAAACAACGCCCACGATCAACGTAATCGCGAAGCCCTTCAGCGCTCCAGTGCCGTACTGCCACAGCACCACGCCGGCGATGACCGTCGTCACGTGACCGTCGATGATCGCGTTCAGTGCGCGTTTGTAGCCGACCTCGACTGCAGCTCGCGCGCCCTTGCCGAGCGTGATTTCTTCCCGAATGCGCTCGTTGATGATGATGTTGCTATCCACCGCCATACCAACGGTGAGCGCCAGACCGGCGATGCCCGGCAGGGTCATCGAGGCGCCGGCCGAGCAAAGAATGGCCAGCTGCAAGAACACGTTCATGATCACCGCCAGGTCGGCGATGAAGCCGGCGCGTTGGTAGTAAATCATCATGAACACCAGCACGAGTGCGATGCCGCCCAGCGCGCCCTGAATGCCGAGCTTGATCGCGTCCTGACCCAGGGACGGACCGATGCGTTGCTCGTTGGAGGGCGAAATGGGCGCCGGCAAGGCGCCGGAACGAAGCACCAACTCCAGGTTCTTGGAGTCCCGGAGCTGCGTTTCGGGGTCACCCGAGCCCATCGTGATTTGGCCGTGGCCGCCGGCGATCTTGCCCTGAATCACTGGCGCGCTGCTGATGCGGCCGTCCAAAATGATGGCAAAGCGTCGCTGAATGTTGGCACCCGTGATCTTCTCGAAGATCTTGCCACCGGCGTCCGTGAAGGTGATGGCCACGTGCCAGCCACCCAAGCCGCCCTGGCTCTGCTCGGGCTGTGCGACGGCCTCACGGATCATGTCTCCGGTGATTTCCGCGCGGCTCTTCAGGAAATACGTGCGGATGCCGATCTCTTCCTCTTTCAAGGTGAGCTCGTCGACCACGCGCGATTCGATGTGGAAGCCAATCTCGCGATCGGAGGGGACGTCCAACGTGGCGGCCCACTCACGCATGCGCTGTAGCGCCTGGGTCGAGGTCTCTTTCGGGCCCTTGCGCAAGAGCGCGTAGGTGGTCGGCTTGCTGCGCTTGTCGCCGTCGGCATCCTTGCCGGCGGGCGCGTTCTCGATTTGGAACTCCAGCCCCTCCGGCAGGCTCTCGCTCTTGACGGTCTTCTGCAAGGCGCCGAAGAAGTCCGTATCGTCGTCGAGCAATTTGAACTCGAGGCGCGCGGTTTGGCTGATGATTTCGCGAATCGTGGCGAAGCTCTTTTCGTCTTCGCCCGGCACTTCCACGATGATGTCTTCGTCACGCGACGAGACCGCGGCTTCGCGCAGACCGAGTTCGTCCACCCGGCGCAGGATGATGTCCTTGGCCTGACCGACAGCGCGTTCGCGGATCTGCGAGCCGACCGCCGACCTGATCTTGAACACCAGCTCGCGCTGATCCTTCGAGCGCGAGAACGACATTTCGCTGCGGAACTTCTCCAGGAAACGCTCGTCGATCTTGCTCGGATCCGCGCCCTCTTTCACGGTCAGGCGGATCTCGTCCACCGGCCGACGCGGCGACTCGAGCTCGACCTTTTCGCGCAATTTGGCGAAGGCCTCGTCCGAGGGCAGCTCATCGCCGGTGTGCAGCCCGTAGACCTTGGTCGCCTCGAGCCGCATGTCCTCGAAGTAGTGGTCGCGCTTGTCCTTGATGGCCTCGTCGACGTCCACCGTGTAGACCAGCCGCAAACCGCCGCGCAGATCCAAGCCGGCGACGAGCCGAGCCCCGACCCGCTCCTGAATGTAGGCCGGGCACTTGATGGCCGAGCTCCAGGAGGGAAGGGTGGGCCAGAGCACCAGGAAGGCGAGCAGGCAGGAGCTGATGGTGAGCGAGCAGCGCATGCGCCACCCGAGGTCCATCACGTCGAGCGCGGCAAACGCGATCGACACACTCAGCAGCCCGAGCACGACCATCGACCAGAAAGCGTCGTTGTGGGCGGCAGCAGCAGCACCCGCACCAAACACCCCAGCGGTGATCAGCACGTAGCGCTGGCTGCGAAAGGCAAAGCCAGCCAGCACGAACAACGCGGCTAGGCCGCCAAATATCGACGTAAGTACGGTATTGATCACGGCTAAACCGCCCGCGCTTTCACTTCTTCTCGAGGGACGCAGCCGTTTCGGCGTCGTCTTTCCCCAAGAGCCCCGACTTCAAGAACTCCACCTTCATACCAGGTGCCAGTTCCACTTTGGCGTAGCGATCGCCGATTTCGACCAGCTTCCCGACCAGGCCGCCTTGGGTGATCACTCGGTCGCCCTTTTGCAAGGAGTCGAGCAGCTTTTTCTGCTTCTTGGAGTTGGAGCGGCTCGTGAACACCATCAGCAGCACCAGCGGCACCACCATGATGAGCATCGGCAGCATGCCGCCAAGACCGCCTTCGGGGCCGTGCGGAGGTGCGCCCGGCGCGCCTTTGTCGGCTGGAGCGGACGGAGCCACGGTGTGGGCATTGGTTTCCCGGCCCGGAGCCGGAGGTACATTTTGAAAGGACATGAGCGCGACCAAGGTGTCCTCCGCGGACGGGTGGCTCGTCGAATGCGAGCCCCAAGCAGGCGCCCGGGTTATGCCGAGGAAAACGGCGGCCCAAGACGGGAGAGGGCCGGGCCTATACCCAGAATCCAACGACCGCGCAAGCTAGCGGCCTGTCTCTGAATTGCTCGGGCACCCGCACCCGTAAACGTGCCCGTGCCCGTGCCCGTGCCCGAAAGAGGCAGCGGGGGAGGCGGATGGCCGATAGGGTCGGATGGATCGCAGCGATCTTCGCCCACTTCCGATCGTCCAATGGGAGCCGAACCATCGACTCCCCCGCGGGGGAACACGCGCCATCCAATGGAAAGCCATTTTCCGCCTTCCGGGCACGGGCACGTTTACGGGAGGACCTGAGGCCCTAGCGGCCGAGCACGGGGCCCCTGGCTTTCTGGCAGGGCAGCCCGGATCGGAATTCAGCGCCCGCGGGAACACGGCGCGTGGGCCGGCCCGCTGACGATCCGCAGCCAAGGGTCGTCCAGCGCTTGACAGGCCTCGGGTCGAGTTGTAGTGGGGTTCTCGCCTGATTTTGAAGAGTCAGAAAACACAGTTTGCAGGTGGAGTTCGCTCCACCGAACCAGAGGCGCGTAGCTCAGTGGTAGAGCACTACCTTGACACGGTAGGGGTCGACGGTTCAATCCCGCCCGCGCCTACAGCATATCCCGGTGTCCGTTCCCGGGCCTCCTTCGTCGTCAGCCCGGCCGGCGTCACCTGCTCGACGACCGAATGAGCATGACGGAGCCCGCGCGCCAAACGCCGGGTGAGCTCCTCAAGCAACGCGGAGAGCTCGCCGACGACGTAATTGCCGTCCGTACCGGAGGGAAGATCGTCGATCTGCTCACACCCGTCCCAGCGGACGCCGAGCTCGAGCCGATCCGCACCAGCGATCCGGACGGCCTGGCCGTGATCCGCCATTCCGCGGCACACGTCATGGCGGACGCCGTGCAGCGCTTGTTCCCCGGCACGCAGGTCACTATCGGGCCAGCGATCGACGCGGGCTTCTATTACGACTTTGCGCGGCCCGAAGGCGAGCACTTCTCGGACAAGGATCTGCAAGCGATCGAGAAGGAGATGCGCCGCATCATCAAGGACAAGCGGCCCTTCGTTCGTGAAGAAGTCACGCGCGAGCAGGCGCACGATTTGTTCGAGAAGCTGGGTGAAACCTTCAAGCTGCAGATCTTGGATTCATTGCCGCCGGGCGATACGATCACGCTCTATCGCCATGGCCACGCCAAAAGCCCGCAAGGCACGTGGGTCGATCTCTGTCGCGGCCCGCACGTGCCGAACAGCAAGCTGATCGGCGCAGTGAAGCTGACCAGTGTGGCCGGCGCTTATTGGCGGGGCGACGAAAAGAACCCGATGCTGCAGCGGGTTTATGGCACCGCCTTCCCCAGCGAAGACGAGCTCACCGCCTACCTGAAGGCGATCGAAGAGGCCAAGGCACGGGACCACCGGAAGCTCGGCAAAGAGCTCGAGCTATTCATGTTTCATGAATACGCGCCGGCCATGCCCTTCTTCTTGCCGCGCGGCGCGAGCATCTACAACCGCTTGGTGGAGTACATCCGCACGCTGTACGTCGAGTACGGCTACGAAGAGGTGATCACGCCGCAGATCTTCGACAAGCGCTTGTTCGAGACCAGCGGGCACCTGGCGAACTATCGCGAGAACATGTTCTTCGCCACGACCGAGGACCGCGTGGAGACGATCGAAGCCATCAAGCCCGATCAAGATCACGCATCCTACCTGGCAGACGTGCGCGAGAAGGTCGAGCACACCTGCTCCAAGCCGATGAACTGCCCGAGCCACTGTCTGATCTTCGGGCATCGCCGGCGTAGCTACCGAGAGCTGCCCTGGCGCGTGGCTGACTTCGGGCGGCTCCACCGGCACGAGCGCGCGGGCGTGGTCCACGGCCTGGCACGCGTGCGCAGCTTCAGCCAAGACGATGCTCACATCTTCTGCACCGAAGACCAAATCGAGCAGGAGATTTTGGATTTCAATCGCCTGTTGTTCGAGGTGTACGCCGCGTTCGAGTTCAAGAACGTGACCGTCAAGCTCGCGCTGCGACCCGAAAAGCGCATTGGCTCCGATGATCTCTGGGAGCGGGCCGAGGGAGCACTGCGGCGGGCGCTGGTCGCCAGCAACGTGTCTTTCGAAGAGCTACCGGGCGAGGGCGCCTTCTACGGTCCGAAGCTCGAGTTCCACGTCACCGACGCGCTCAAGCGCAGCTGGCAACTCGGCACGATCCAGCTGGATTACGGCCTACCTGAACGCTTCGACCTGGAATACGTGGGCAAGGACGGCGCAAACCACCGGCCCGTGATGTTGCATCGCGCCATCCTCGGCTCGGTCGAGCGCTTTTATGGCATCTACTTGGAGCATTGCGCAGGCAAGTTCCCGGTTTGGCTCGCGCCGGAGCAGGTAATTTTGCTGGCAGTGAACGACACACAGGTCGATTACGTCGAGAAGCTGCAGGCCGAGCTCAAGGCTCGCGGTTTGCGCGTCCACGTCGACGTCAGCAACGACAAACTGGGCGCCAAGATTCGAAACGCGCGAAACCTGCGCTACCCCTACATCTGTGTGATTGGCGACGCGGAAGCTGCTGCGAGCACGCTATCCGTGCGATCCGCGACCGAAGGGGAGCTCGGCGCAATGAGTGTGTCAGACTTCACCGAGCGTTTGCTCGAGGAAGCCAAGCCGCCGCGACTCCAGCGGTCGGTCGACGGTTCAACGGTTCAGTGAGTGGGCAGGAACCACGAAATCAAAGGGAGCACGAGAAAGTGAAAAATACATGGCATTAGGCGGCGGTCGGCGCTTCAGCAGGGAGCCGCGAGGCCCTCAGATTCGAATCAACCACCGGATTCGCGTACCCGAGGTACGCGTCGTTGCGGAGGACGGCTCGAATTTGGGAGTCTTGACGACTGACCAGGCTTTGCGCCGCGCCCGCGAAGTCGGTCTCGACCTCGTGGAGGTCAATCCGAAGAGCAATCCGCCCGTCTGCAAGATCCTCGACTTCGGCAAATACAAGTACGAGGAAAAGAAGAAGCAGGGCGAAGCCAAGCGGAAGCAGACCGTCGTCGAGGTCAAAGAGATCAAGATCCGTCCCAAGACGGATGACCACGACATTGCCGTGAAAATTCGGGCGATTCGCCGCTTCATCGAATCCGGCAACAAGGTGAAAGTCACCTGCCGCTTCCGTGGCCGCGAAATCATGCATCCGCAACGCGCGCAGATGCAGCTCGAGCTGATCGTGTCCAAGATCGACGACATCGCCAACGTCGAACAGCGTCCGGCCATGGAAGCGCGCACGATGGCGCTCTTGGTCGCGCCGAAGCCCGTCGTGTTCCAGCGCTTGGCTGCCGCCCAGCGCGACAAGAAGCCCGACGACCGCGGAGACGTCCACTCCACTCAGAATCTCAACTTCGAAGAAGAGGCTCTGCACGAGCCCGACGACGATGATGACGATGATGACGATGACGATGACGCGGAAGGCGAAGCCGCCGAGGCCGAAGCCACCGAGGCCGACAAGCCCGCCGCGGAAAAGCCGTCTGCCGAA
>DATEPG010000281.1:0-2322 GCA_035273265.1 Polyangiaceae bacterium | reverse complement strand
CAGCGGCCCGCCGTCGGCCGCGGATGTAGCGCATCCGCCGGTCGCACCAGCACCACAACCCCGTGAACCAGCGAGTGAGCGGCGCCATGTGAGCGCCAGCAAACCTCCACTGAAGCGCCGAGACGCACCCACGCACCCCCCAAAATCCGCCGCTGCGGAGCTAGATTTGGATGCAAACCCGTTTGGACAATAGGGCGCTTTGGGTCGCGGCCTGGTGGCTGCTTTGCCCGCTATCAGCTGCAGCCGAGGAAGCGAAACGACCGCAATCGGATGTTGCCGTTGCGCGTCAGTTGTTCGATTGGGGACTCGAGCACTTTCGCTCGGGGGAGTTCGAAGCAGCCGCTTCCGATTTCGAAGCTGCGCTGCGCATGAAGCCGCATCCTTCGGTGCTGTTCAACTTGGGGCGCGCCTACGCCGCCGCAGGCCGTCCCATCCACGCTGTCAATACATTAGAGCAATACCTCGCACAAGACGATCCCAACCTGAATCCGCAACGTCGCGCGCAAGTCACTGACCTGATTGCGGCACAACGTCGCCTCTTTGGCACGATCCGAATCACGGCGACGACCCCCGGTATCGCTATCCAGCTCGACGGAGTCGCGGTAGGCGAGACCCCACAGAGCTCAGCGATCCCTGCCCCGGTTGGCAAACACACGATTAGGGGAACGCGAAACGGTTTCGTACCGACGGAGGTGACGATCGAGCTCGATGCCTCACCGGAGCAAGAAGTGGAGGTGAACCTGGAACCGCAGCCACAAATGCCCGAAGCAACGGCTCGGCCCGAGCCGATACCTAAGCCGAAGCCCACAACGGCGGTCGTTAGCATACCGCCGCCAAAGGCACCCTCGTCCCCCAGACGAATCGGCGTGGCAGCACTGGGCGTTGGCGTGGCAGCATTGGGCGTTGGTTCATACTTCGCAGTCCGCGCGCAGGATAGTTGGGCAGAACGGCAGCAGCACTGCGGGGGCGGCAGTTGCGATGCTCGAGCTGTCGAAGCCTGGCGCGATGCCAAGCGTTACGCTTTCGCGACGGACGTCTCGATGGCGCTCGGCTTGGTGAGCGCTGGCGCCGGCATCTATTTGCTAATCGCGAATAGTTTCGCGCAGTCTTCGACCACCGGCACACGTCTGAGCGTTGGAGCGACGAGCAGCGGTGCGGTCATCCAACTGGGTGGCGCACTATGAGGCGCGGGCAGCAAGTCCAGTTCCTCACCCTTCTTGTATGGGCACTCGGCTGCGAGCAGCTGCTCGGCATCGAGTACACGGAACAAGGCGGTGCAGAGCGGGCCGCAGGTGCCGGTGGTCTGGGAGGGAACACCAACGCCGTCAGCCAAACGCATGACGGCGGTGCTGCAGGCGGCGGGGCGGGTATTCCAGATGTGAGCCCGCCAGCGGGCGATGCCGGTGCAGGAGGCGAGGTTGATGTGGGCCCACAGGGGGGTTCGGGTGGGGTTGCGGGTACCGCAGGTGCCACCGCGGGGACAGCGGGAAGTGCGGACGCTGGTGGCGTGGCAGGTGATTCGCAGGTAGTTGGACACGCCGGATCAGGAGGACAGAGAGCCCTCACGCTCAGCCCTTCGGAGTTGCCGCCTGGCAGCGTGAGCTTGTGGCTCGACGCCAGTGTCGGAGTGATAAAGTCGTCCTCGGGCAAGCTAGCGTGGTGGCAAGATCGAGCGCGCGGACTCATTGCCACGCCTAGCAGCGAGGCGCGCGCCCCCGAGCCGCTCTCCGGGGCATTCGGAGAGTATCCCGGCGTCTTTTTCGACGGCGAGAACGATCGGCTGGTAGTGCCGGATGCTGCCCCCTTGCGCATGGGAAGCGAGCCGTTCGTGCTCGCACTCGTTGTCCGGGACTTGGCCGGCACGTGCTGCCAACAGATGGTGTATACGAAGCAGAACCCAGACTACCCATATGCAGGAGTATCGGTAGCGGTGAACCTGAGATTCTCGTTCGACCAAGAACTGGCTCGAGAATTTACTACCTTTTTGACATTGAATCCGGATGTCGTATCGACCCCAGCGACAGAGCCGGAACTCTATCGCGGCGGCAAGACGCGTGTGGTAACCATGCTTCGCACTGCGACCGAGCTGTCGATTCGCGTGAACGGACAACTGCAGGATAGCATCGCCAGCGAAGGTATCGATGCGAGCGCCTCGGGGGTGCCGCTCTATATCGGCGGTCATCCCGTTGGCGACGACCTCAGCTTCCATGGCTTGCTCGCCGAAATCATCCTGGCACGCGGCCTGAGCGTGGACGAGGCGCTCGCGCTGGACCGCTCCCTGCTCGCTAAGTACGCAAGTGCCCTAGCGAAGCCGTACTGAAA
>DATEPG010000280.1:0-4790 GCA_035273265.1 Polyangiaceae bacterium | reverse complement strand
GTACTATCTGCTGCTCCCTGCTGCAGGCGTCGAGAAACATGTCCGCACGGTAGCGGCCCTCGGGCATCGCTTGCATCAGCAGGTCGACCGAGGGCGCCCAGCGCGCCGCTCGCGCGCCGACTGCGCCGGTGAGGGTGCGGTCATATTGGGCGGCCCGCCGCAGATGCAGCATCGCTTGGGTCGTGGCACCGTGCGTGTGCAGAAGCTCGGCCAGCATGAGATTCACGGGACCGTTCGTGGGCGCCAGAGCGAGCGAGCGAGCGAGCCACGGAAGGGGATCGCTGTCGCGCGTTCGCATCGCGAGCAGCCCACCCAGCAAGGGGAAAAAAGGCTCGCCGGGGTGCCGCAGCACGGCATCGCGCAGCTGAGCGTGAAAGCGAGCGCGTTTGTCCGGGTTCTTCACCGCGAGCTCCCGGTAGGCGACCGACATCGCACGACGTTCGATGTCGACTGGGAAGCGCGACCAAACGAGGGCCGCCGCCCAGAGTGCAAACGCGGGCGCGGACGCCGCCAATACGAGCCAGCCCAGTCCGTTCTCCGACTCGCGAGCTGGGCGAGTGTCTGCCTTGAGGCGTTCCCCACCCGCCAATGCCACGATTGCGGCAATCGCCAGCGCAGGAATTTCTAGGCCCAGATCGGCGAGATTCTGGACGAACAGCGCCAGCAGGCCGGTCATCAGCATGAAGTGCAGTCGATTGCCGGTGCTGCGGAACCACTCACGCAGTAAGTAGCCGACGATCACGACCACCGCACTCAACCCGACTGGAATGCCCCACTCCGCGACCCAATGCACGACGAAGTTCTCGGCGTGCGTGACCACGATCGCCCAATCGTAGTCGAGCGCCTGGCGGTAGGGCGGAAACGCCGTTTCGAACGCGCCACGCCCGACTCCGAAGAGTGCGTGCTCCCGGATCATCGGCAAGGACCAGAGCCAGACGGAGACCTTCCGTTGCACGTCGACCAAACCAAATTGGTTGGCCTCTTTCGCAGTTCCAAGCGAGACCGCGATCGCGATTCCGATCGCGAGCGGGATCATGCCCAGGGCCGCCGTTCGAAGCCAGAAGCGGATTCTTTGCCCCTTTGCCAGCCAGACGAGCGTGACTGCGCCAGAGATAAGTACGCTCAGCACCGCCCCACGCGAACCGGACAGAGCCAGCGCGGTGACGATCACGGCGAGTCCGACGCTCAATACCGAATGAGGGAGTGGAGAACGACCACTCAGCACGAGTCCGCCACCTGAAGCCAGCCCGAGGATCGCGTAGCCGGCGAGATTGTTGGAGTTCAGGAGCGGCCCTACATTCCAGCGGCCAACGCCGAAATGCGGCTCGTACACGCCGTACAGCACCCGGAGGTCGGCAACGCCGTGAGCCAAAGTGATCAGTGCTACCAGAGTGGCTGAACCGAACAGCAACAGCGCGAGCCAAGTGGAGCCGCGGCGCGCTCGCATCCGAGTCGCGAGGATATAGACACACGCGTACGTCACCCACTTCAGAGCCTCCGCGAGCGAAGCGCCCGCGTCGAGCGACGCCGGAAACCGGACCAGCGCCGGTTCACCGAACGGGCCCAGACAGTGTGACCAGATCTCCGCGGAAGCGCGGTTCGCCAGCCAAGCGGGCAGCGGAATCGCTTGCAAGGCTGAATACAGCCCCAGCCCGGCAAGCACCGCGGCCGGCCAGGGCACGCGCCGAGTCGACAGCATTTCGAGCGAAGCGCCAAGCAAAGCAAGCGCGGAGACGACGAACAAAGCCGGCATGTGCACGGTGCCGATCGCTAGGGCGGAGCCCACGACGACCGCCGCCAGCAAGCCCTCGCAAATCGAATGCCAGCGGTCTATCTTGCGGCGCCGCTTCTGGGGGCGTCGTCTGGGTCGGGTCGAGCCGGGCTTGCTCTCAGTCGTGTCCATCCGGTGGCACTAGAGCATATCGAAGAACGCCAGGTACTCGCGTGCGATTACGGGCCAGGTATACTTCGACCTCGCGAGTTCGAGTCCGCGATCGCCCAGTTCTCGGCGTTTTTGCGGACTTGACAGCAGATCTTGAATGGTATGCGTCCAGGCGGCAACGTCGTTCTCGTCGACGATGACGCCCGCGTTGCCGACGACATTGGAGATTTCTCCGCTGTTGCTTCCGATCACTGGGACGCCACACGCGAAGGCCTCGACCAACATGCGCCCGAACTGCTCGCGCCAAGCTGGTGTCGTCTGGCTCGGTGCGCACAAGATGTCCATGGCATTGACGTACGCCGGGACGGCATCGTGAGGAACGCGCAGGATCCGGACGTTGTCGCCGTACTTCGCGGCCCACTTGCGCAACTCCGGCTCCATTTCGCCCCCGCCCAAAAACAGGGCGCGCCATGGCTCGGTGCATGCGTCGAGGGCTCGCATCAGCAAAGTCAGGCCCTTGGCGGGCACCAACCGGCCGCTGAATCCGATCACTGGTGGACCGTCACTCTTCCAACCCAGCTCATCGAAGGTGCGCGCTCGCTGACTCGCGTCTGGCTTGAAGAACTCGACGTCGACCCCGAGCGGACTGAGCAAATGTGGGCGCTCGTAGCCCTCCCGCGAGCGAAGGTTCTGTTCCACTGACGCTCCAGAACAAATCCAACCGCAGGCGCGCGCCATGCTGCTCTGTTCGAACCAGGAGAACGGCGGGGGGTAGCGCTTCGGATTGCTCTGCGCCGATCGGTACACGAGCTTGGTGCCGGTCTGAATCCAGCGCGAAATCTCCCAGCCGGCGAGGACGTAAGGCTCCTCCCAGGCGTGGACCAGATCCCAGGGCCCATTCAACAGCGAACGCAGCTTTCGTCCGTAAGAAAAAACATGCACGCGCGAGGTCAGGTACGCCGGCACGCCTTGGAAAAGGTAGGCGTCGTTCGGACTCGGGTCGAGCGTCAGGGGAGCGAGGTCGTTTCCACCGTGAAAGTAGTTGGGCGCGACGCACGTCACCTCCCACTTGCCGCGTCCAGCGACCGCCATTTCGTGTGCGAGTCGGCGATTGAGGGACACCACGTAAGAGTGGCCGACGGTGACCAGTTTTCGGACTCTCATTGAATCAGGTCGACAGTCTCGGCGACGGTCGCTTTTGTAGGTTCGCTTTTCGAAAGCACTCGGTCGTTCCTCTTCATTTCGCGGCAATGGAGCGAGCTATCCCTGGAAGCTCACCCGGCTCCCTACTAACATTACCGGCAAGCTCTGGCGATAGGCCGCGCCAATGCACCGATGGTGGAGCCCGCGGGGAACGACACAGGCGGACTTTTCGCAACTGTGCCAGTGACGGTTCACGCCTTGCGAGCCCACCGATCACGGGGCTATGTTACGTTATGTTTAACCGAGAGCGAAAAGTGGGCGCCGTGCGCGCGCGATCGCTCGGTTTCCGCCCCCCTCAGCTCGTGCTCGATGCCGAGTTGGAGTGGGTGCTCGAGCGGGCGCTTGGCCCGTTGACGTGGGCGCCAACGGCCGCGATTTCGGGGCAAAGATTGGTCGACATCGCGCTTCGGTTGGACCTTGCCTCACGCATCGCAGCGCGCCAACCACGCGAGCGGATAGAGCGAGAAATGGGGGCGGACGCGGCCCAGCGCTTGCGTGAACAGTACGTGGCCACGGTTGCACGCGGGGCCCTGCTCGATCACGCCTTACACGGGCTCCTCGAGCAAGCGCGTACCTCGGATATAGCGTGCATTCTGCTCAAATATGCGGCTTTGAATCGCATGGGAGTCTTGCGCGTGGGGTCGCGCGTCGCGAGCGACATCGATGTGCTGGTGCCGCACGCCCGGGCCCGAGAGTTCCAAGCCATCCTGATCCGAAACGGATACCAAGACTTGGGCCTGCCTGAATCGAGCCATCAGCTACCGGCGCTTCGGGATCCCAATGGAGTCATGATCGAACTGCATCTTCACGTGCCCCTGGTCACCTTGGGCCCGGCGCAGTCCTTCGCGGGCGCGGAGGACTTGTTGGCCGCCGGTCTGACCGTGCAGGCGGACAACGCGCTGATCCCCGATGCGGCGGTCGTGGCCGCCCACGCAATCGGTCACGGCTTGATGCAGCACGCCCAGGTGCCTCAGGTGTATTCTCCGATCAAGACCTTCGCGGACCTCGCAGATTTACAGCTCCTGAGGCCCAATATCATCGAACAGGCTCGCACCTACTTGTCCAACACGATGACGCCAGAAGACCTAGACAGTGTACGAACATTGGCGCGCGCTCTGCCAGAGGGTGATCTCGACACGGCCATGACCGGCGGCGCGGGGATCATTCTGCGTCACGCGCTGGCAAGTCAGCTCGATCACGGGTACGCTATCCGGCTCCGCCTCGGTTCAGTCACGCAACGCAGAGGGACCTCTGTACATCGCAGCGCGGCTCAGCTTTTCCGATCGCTCCGTGCAGCCTGGGCTTGGGCGTGGTCTGACCCGAATCGAGCACGATGACCGCTCGCGCACGTTTGATGAGCTGGAGCTTCGAGTTCGATCGCATCGCGCGGGTTCTGGCAATAGCGCGCGAGGAACTGGCGTTCCGGATGTTCGCGGAAAGCGATTGGCTGGATCTCAGTCGTTCTTTGTATGGTCGGGCGGCCAAATACGCCCGCGGCTCGGATCACAACGAATCGGGGTTATTCGCATTCGAACGCGATGTCATCGAACAAGCCTTCCCTGCTCCGCCCGCAGCCATTCTCGTGTGTGCGTGCGGCGGTGGCCGGGAACTGTTCAGCTTGGTCGAGCGGGGATATCGTATCGCGGCGGCGTACGATCCCGTCCCAGGTTTCATCGAGGCACTGCGCCAGGATCCGCGACTTTTC
>DATEPG010000279.1:0-8971 GCA_035273265.1 Polyangiaceae bacterium | reverse complement strand
GTTCACATAGTACTATTCTGAGCGGTGCGGCGCTCCCTCGTCGGACCGGCCTCGAGTCGTACGTCGAGCGATGGAAACCCTAGCCAACCCGTCTGGGCGGTCGCACACTCGTCAGGCCCGATGCTCGCGCAGGCCCTGATTTTCCTGATCCGGATCTACCAGCTGACCTTGTCGAAGCTGCTCGGACCGGTCTGCCGCTTCGAGCCGTCGTGCTCGCGTTACGCGGCCGAATGCTTGCGTTTGCACGGCGCCGCGCGCGGTAGCTGGCTCTCGGTTCGGCGCCTGTCGCGCTGCCATCCCTTCAATCCGGGCGGCTACGATCCCCCTCCGGCGGCCAAGGCACCCTGAAATTCGTGAACGGACCCATTTATGAGGTGCGAAGCGTAGCTTCTGAGATTCAGCCGCCCGTGGGCATGCTACACGGCATTCCAGCCCTTCCCGTGGCCGTTTGGCCCCCCTGAAAAAGCAGAGTCGAAAGCGATATGGACAGAAGCAGTATTGGCCGCTTGGCGTTGATGGCGGCTCTGGCATTCCTCGTCTTTCAGTTCGGGCCGAAGCTGTTCGGCGGCGGAACGCCCACGGCTCAACCGCTGAAGAACGAGAGTCGCTTGGTGCTGAGCACCACTCCGCGCGCGCCGGAGCAAATGTGTGACGTCGTGACGCCGGAGTTCCGTGCCCAGCTGAGCAGCCGCGGTGCAGCCGTTCGTCACTACGAGCTCCTGCTCCCGAAATATCGAGTCGACAACAAGCCGATCGATCTGTCGACCACCCCGGATCTCGAGTTCAACCGCCAACTGCGCGTCGACTTTCGCAATAGCGCCGGCTTACCCGCCGGCAAAGAGTGGAACGTCGACGGTAACTTGGTCGATTGGACCGTGGAGAAGTCCGACAAGGGCTGCCTGTTCACGTACCGCGACGCCAAGGTCGAGCTCACGAAGACGGTGTCTGCCACCGGACGCCCATACGAGCTGGCCGTCGAAGCGACCATCAAGAACCTCAGCGATCGCCCGCTCTATCACTCCGTCACCGTGCACAGCGACACCTGGCACACGGAAAAGGACGTGAAGGGCAGCATATTCCGGCAAAGCCCGCTCGTGACACGAGTCGAGTGCGTGCTGCACGACGGCAAACCGCAGCGCCTGGGCGAGGGTGATTTCGGAGCCAGCAGCTTCTCGGACGCAGAGCACTTCGTGACCAGCGCCGTGAATCCGGGAGATTGGTATCAGACCGCCGGCAAGCCGGCGTTCGTGGCCGTTTCCACGGCCTACTTCGCGCAAGCCGTGGCACCCGTGGCCGCTCCCACCGCGCCCGTGTGCCAGCTGCTGATCGAAGAACACAAGGTTGGCGACCCCGAGAATGACGGCGCAATCTACCGCACGCGCTTGGCCTACCCGGGCGTGGACTTGGCGCCCGGTACGAGTTCCACCTACTCCGTGCTCGGCTTCGCTGGTCCGAAAGAGCGCAGCCTGTTGGCAGCCGCGGGCGGCGGCAATCACGGTTTCAGCGAGCTGATCGACCTCGGCTTCTTCTCGATCATCGCCAAGGTGCTGGTCGGCTTCTTGTTGAAGGTGCACAGCATCATCCCCAACTGGGGCGTCGCGATCATCATCCTGACCATCACCGCGCGTACGCTACTTTTCCCGCTGACCGTGCCCGGCATCAAGGGCATGATCAAGATGCGCGAACTGAAGCCCGAGATCGACGCCATGAACTTGAAGTTCAAGGACGACGCTCAGGCCAAGGGGCTCGCGCAGATGGAGCTGTGGCGGAAGCACAACGTGAACCCGCTCAAGGGTTGCGTGCCGCAGATGGCCTCCATGCCCGTCTGGTTCGCGCTTTACACGACCCTGCAGACCGCGGTCGAGCTGTATCACATCCCGTTTTTGTGGCTGCCCGACCTGTCGTCGGCCGACCCACTCTTCATTCTGCCCTTCATCATCGGCGCGACCTCGTTCATGCAACAGCGGCTCATGCCGCAGCAGGGCGATCCGGCGCAGCAGAAGATGATGCTCTACCTGATGCCGGCCATGTTTACGGTTTTCATGCTGTTTTTGCCGGCCGGCCTCGGGGTATATATGTTCACGAACGGCGTGCTGGGTATCCTCCAACAACAAGCGGTGGAATGGCACGTGCGCCGGTCGACGAAATCTAGTGGTGGCTCCGGATCGGGAAGCGGAGACATCAAAGTCAAAGTGATTGGGGAGCAGGCCTCCAAAGGGAAGGCCAAGAGCGGCTCACCGTCGGCAAAGCTCGCCGGCGAAAGCCCACTCCTCGGCAAAGGAAAGGCAGAGTCATGACTGACAACGACGATCTCAACGACGCCGCTTGGGACGAAGACGAAGAAGAAACCGAAGGCGAAACGGAAACTGGGGAGGTGTCCCACGCGGCTGCCGGAACCGAACCCCTCGCCGAGGGCGATCGTCCGCGCAAGCGCAAGAAGCAGGACGACTACGTGTCGACCGACCCGCGCGCCAACGTGGCCCTCAAATTCGTCACCGACGTAATCCGCGAGATGGAGATGGAGTGCACGGTGCACCTCCGTCGCCCTCAAGAGGGCAACGCCGAGGACGAGATCAACATCGAGATCGCCGGCCGGGACGCGGGCCGCATCATCGGCAAGAAGGGCCAGGTCCTGCAGGCGCTGCAGTTCTTGACCCACCGCATCATCAATCGACCCGGGCTCGACCGCCGGCACATCTTGGTCGACGCCGAGGGCTATCGCAGCCGCCGCGACAACTCACTGGCAACCATGGCCCAACGCCTCGGCCGCCAGGCCGTGGAAGAAGGCAAGATCATCACCTTCGAGCCGATGAACCCGCGGGATCGACGGGTGGTGCACTTGGCGCTGGCCAAGTTCGAGGGCGTCATCACCCGTAGCGACGGCGAAGGCGACGATCGCAGGGTACAAATCATCCCGGTGCGCCGTACAACCGGTGCGGCCGGCGGCGCTGCAGCACCGAACTGAACGGTTCGCCCGTCGAGAGCGAGCTCGCGCGCGTCCTGGTGACCCAGCGCGCGCGAGCCTCTCTTGCACGTCAGAGGACGGGGATTACATACTGTACCTGGGTCCAACGTCGGACTTGCGTCTGCTCCTGGCGCTCAACGCGCGCACAGAAAGGTTCCGTGAGATGACTTGGCTTCGTCGATCCTTCACCTTCTCTCTTGCAAGCATGGTCGGCCTGCTGGCCCTCGGCTGCGGTCCGAAAGCCGTCCGCGGTGAAGAGGTCGCTGGCTTGGACGACCAAGCCATGAGCACGGGCCTCGACCGTCGTGATCTGCAGAAGATGCTGCACGACAACATGCAGGCGCTGCAGTCGTCGCCGGTGGTCGCTCGTTGGCAGCAAGAAAAGGGACCCACGGTCTCGGTCTTGCCCTTCCGCAACGAGACGACCGAGCACATCGACAGCCAGCTGGATTCGCTGATCAGCGACATCGAGACCACCTTGGTGAATGCCGGTCACGTGCAGATGATCAGCCTCGAATCGCAGCCCCAGATCTTGGAGCAGGTGCGCAAACAATACCAAGACGGGTTCGACCAGAGCAAAGTCGCCGGTTGGGGCAAGCAAATCGGCGTCCGCTACATCGTCACGGGGAAGGTCTTCGCTGCCGACGAGCGCCAGAACAAGGAGCGCCGCGTGCAATACTTCATGTTCATCCAGGTGCTAGAGGTCGAGACCAGCGCGATCTTGTTCCAGTACAAGACTTCGGTCACCAAAGCGCTGATCTGAAACCAATGAAGCTCACGCACGCTGTATGCGTGATGTCGTTCGTCGGCCTTCCGCTCGCGCAGACGGGCTGCGCGGGCCACGCCGACAAGACTCTGGCGGCTCGCACCGCGCTGGACGCTGGCGATCCGCGCGGCGCTCTGAAAGCCTTGAATGAAGTCCTGGAGGTAAAGAGCGAGAAGGATTTGCCGCAAAACGTCGGCGGCGACAACTCACTGCTGCTCCTCGACCGAGCCATGGTGCTGCAAGAGCTCGATCAGTATCCGCTCTCCAGCCGCGATCTGGAGGTTTCGGACAAGCAGATCGAGGTGCTCGATCTATCGGCAAACGCAGCCGCAGACATCGGTCGATATCTGTTCTCGGACGACGTAGGGCCGTACAAAGCCCCCGCCTACGAGAAGCTGATGATCAACACCATGAACATGATGAACTACCTGGCGCGCTCCGATCTGAACGGCGCCCGGGTAGAAGCGCGCCGCCTAGCGGTGATGCAGAAGTTCATGCGCGACAAGGAAGACGCCTCGCAATCGTTGCTCGGTCCAGGCAGCTACCTGGCTGGCTTCATATTCGAGAAGAGCGGTAAGCCGGAAGACGCCCTGCGCTACTACGACGAAGCGCTCGCCTATGGGCAGTACCAATCCCTCGCAGAGCCGATTCGGAGGCTCTCTCAGCAAGCGAGCTATTCTAGTCCGCGCTTTCGGGAGTTGCTCGGCAAAGTGCCTGCTCCCGACAAAGACAACCCGCCCGCGCCCGCGCCCGACAAAGCGCCCACTCCCGATAAAACCAAAGCGCCGGCGCCCGATAAAGCCAAAGCTCCCACTCCAGATAAAACCAGAGCGCCGGCGCCCGATAAAACCAAAGCTCCCACTCCAGATAAAACCAAAGCGCCGACGCCCGACAAGGAGCAAGCGCTTGCTGCCGATGTTGGCCCCACCGAGGCAGTCAGCAACGACGACGCTGAATTGCTGGTGATCGTGAATTTCGGGCGGGTGCCCGCGAAAATCGCCAAGCGCGTTCCAATCGGTTTGGCCCTCACCTACGCCAGCGCGTTCATCAGTCCGGCGAGCGCGGCGCAAGCGAACCAGCTGGCGATGCAGGGCTTGGTCACGTGGGTGAACTACCCGGAGCTCGGTGAGCCGCGCAGCAGCTACGGTCGTCCCACCTTCATGCTGGATGGGCAGTGGCAGCGCTTGGAGGGCATCCTCGCAGTAGATCGAGAGGCCAAGCGCGCTTGGGAAAGGGCGCGCGGCGCGATCGTCGCGTCTGCCATCACGCGCACGATCACGCGCGTGGTCGCAGGCCAAGCCACGAAAGCGGCGGCTGGTGGGGACACTTTAGGCACGCTCTTGAGCCTCGGGTTGCAGGCCACGCTGACCGCGACGGACACGCCCGATACGCGCAATTGGGCCACCCTCCCCGCGCGCATTGCGTTTGGCCGCCTGCGCATCAAACCCGGCTCGCACACGATCACGCTGACTGCGCCGGGCGGAAGCAAGCGCCAGACCGTGGACGTGCCAGCCGGCGGCTGGGC
Source organism: Polyangiaceae bacterium (assembly GCA_035273265.1). Taxonomy (GTDB): domain Bacteria; phylum Myxococcota_A; class Polyangia; order Polyangiales; family Polyangiaceae; genus PMG-095. The sequence continues at coordinate 3,715 of DATEPG010000279.1, read as the reverse complement.
AGTCGTGTGTTTAACGGCGCTCAACTAGCGCCGCGCTGAACGGGTAGCCCAAGCTCGGCACTTCTTGAGCCGCCACCCGCGGCTCCGCCACGAGTGCGGGCAGCGCCTCCAGCCGAAGCGGGATGACCCCTGCCCAAACCGGAAGGGCGAGGTCGGCCTCATCGTCCATCGGACCGCCCGTGCGAACCTTCGCCGAAGCTTCGCTCATTGGCAGCGCGAGTAGCGTGGTCGCCTTGAGCTCTTGTTCGTTCGGAGCGCGCACGCGCTCGGCGCGGCCTGGAGAAAAGCGATTCACCAGCACGGTCAGCGCGGCAAGCTTCTCGTCCCGGTCGCTGACGACCCGGGCCTGGCCGAGGATCACCACCGAACGATAGTTCATCGAGTGGTGAAACGCGGAGCGCGCCAAGACCACGCCATCGACCAGCGTGACCGTGAGGCACAGCGCCGCAGCGCTCGCTCCGTGCTCGATCATGCGGCTGGCCGCCGAACCGTGAATGTACAGCTCGTCGCCGATGCGAAAGTGAATCGTAGGAATCACGAAGGGTTGAGCGTCGCTGACCAGGCCCACGTGGCAAATCAGGGCTTCGTCCAAGATGGCATCGATCAACGCACGATCGTACACGCCCCGTTGTGGCATTCGACGCACGCGGGTGCGTTCACTGGCAGCAGCAGACTGGCTCCTGGTCATGGCTGCAATCTGCTCCGCCGACTGGCTGCTGAAAAGGTCCAGTTTTTAGAATATGATAGGTCCAGTGGCTTTCCCCCTGGCTCTCGGTGCTCTCGAACACGGCCTGAGCAAACACGGCAATTCGCCAATTTTTGCGCGGATCGCCGAGCTCTTGAGCGAGGAAATTCGGCGTGGTCGACTGCGCCCGGGCGACCGCTTACCCGGCACGCGTCCGCTCGCCGAGCAGCTCGGCGTGGGGCGCAACACGGCGGTCGCAGCCTACGCTGAGCTGGCCGCCGAGGGTTGGATCGTCACGCGCGCCGCTGGTGGCAGCTTCGTGTCCAATGAAGTGCCGGAGCAGCGCGCGCGTCGCTACGCGAAGCGCGTGCCGGATCGACCTGCGTCATCACATCCCGGCTTCGACTTCGAAGCCCGAACCCTGGATAGCGCGCATCACTCGGATCCGAAGGCACTTTCCCTGTTCGCGGGGGTGCCTGATCTGCGAAAATTTCCGAGCGCGCTGCTAGCACGCGCCTACCGCCGGGCCTTGCGCGGAGCCGGGCGCGCCAGTTTGGATTACACGTCGCCGTTCGGAGACCCGCGCTTGCGCGCTGCGCTAGCCGGCGTGGTCGCCACCACCCGGGGGCTATCGGTCGGCCCGGAACAGCTGCTCGTCACCCGCGGTAGCCAGATGGCGCTGGATCTGGTGGCGCGCGCCCTGGTTCGCCCAGGAGATCGCGTCGGCGTCGAGCAGATCGGCTACCAGCCGGCCTGGGCGGCGCTCAGACAAGCTGGCGCAGAGCTCGTCTATCTCCCCGTGGACAAGCAGGGAGCAAGCATTGACGCATTGGAGAGTGCTCTCTCGAGCGGCCCGCTGCGCGCCGTGTGCCTCACTCCGCACCACCAGTATCCGACCATCGTCGCGCTCTCGGTCGGTCGGCGCCTACGCCTGCTCGAGCTCGCGGCAAAGCACCGCTTCGCGATCATCGAAGACGACTATGATCACGAATTTCACTACGAAGGGCGGCCGCTCGCCTCCCTCGCCAGCGCCGATCGCGCGGGCGTCGTGGTGTACATCGGCACCCTGGCCAAGGTCTTGGCGCCTGGCCTACGGCTGGGTTTCGTGGCTGCACCTCGCGGCTTGATCGAAACCTTGGGCGCGCTGCGTTTTCACGTCGATCGGCAGGGCGACACGATCACCGAGCGCGCCGTCGCAGAGCTAATGGAAGACGGCGAAGTGGCTCGCCACGCGCGGCGCATGCGGCGCCTCTATCACGCGCGACGAGACGCGATGATGGCTTCGCTGACTCGGCACTTGGGCAGCGCGCTCTGCTTCGACATACCCAGAGGAGGCATGGCGCTCTGGGCCGAGGCCAGTCCGGAAATCGACACCCGTGGCTGGCTCGCGCGCGCAGCTAGCCATGGCGTCGCATTCACCCTGGGTTCAACCTACGTCGCGGCCGATCTGGCTCGCCGGAAAGCGCGCTACTACCAGCAGTTCTTGCGGCTGGGCTTCGCGCGCTACGACGAGCGGGAACTCGAAACCGCCGTGTTGCGGCTGGCGCGCGCGCTGCGCGCGTGAGCCGGCGAGGCCTGCTCGATCACCACCAGGCTTCCATCTGCATACCGGCATTGAAGCCGAACAAGCTGTTGGCGTAGTCAGCGCCGCCCACCCTGCCGCGGAAGTCCTCGCCCCACCAAGCAGCGGTAGCGAACGCCCGGATCACAGGTCGACTATCGAAGCGATTGCCGACCGCCACCTGCGGCGCGAGCGTCAATTTGCCGAGCGCTGCGCTGGTCTTGGCGCCCGTATCGCGCACGTAGTCCACGCCGCCGTCCGCGGCCAAGCTGAAGTAGCGGTTGAAGTGGGCCGTGGGACGAACCCCCGCCGAATACCAGTATTGGCGCCCAGTGCCATCCCCTTGATCGGTGGCCTGAAAGACCACGACCGGCGAGAGCGAGAAGTGCTCGCCCAGACTGGCAATGAAATGCTCCGTGACCCGCAGACGCCAAGAGCCCTTCTGCACCGAGCGGATGAAGTTGCCTTCCGGCAAGTCGACGGTCTCGAAGCCGGCGGTGAAGGTCTTGGCCGGGCCCGTGCCGTACTGAATCGAAAACTTGTTGGTCCCCTCGGGGTTGATGAAACCGGCAATGGTGTGCACGAGATTGAGCCCCACGCCGGAAGTGGTCGGCGCCGTGCGACCCGCTTGGTCGCGCCCGCTACGAAGTGTGGCAAGCGATACGCCTACTTCGACGGTGCCCCCGAGAAGCGGCACATCGTACGCTCGCAGATCGTAGGTCGACTTGCTGAAGCCGGCCGAGTTGGCGGGATCCGGCACGGGGACATTGCCCAAGCCACTCGTCGAGCCAAAACCGATCCAGGCAAGCGCCAACTTCACCCGGCCGATCTGGAGGTCTTCGATTCCGCCGCCGCCGCCGCTCATATCCCAATAGAAGAAGTCGAGCACGTGGATGTCATGGCGACGATAGAAGCGTCGACCCGCCCAAAACTTCGCTCCAGGCAGCGCAGCCGATACGTTGCCGATCGACGCCCAAGCTTCGGGTAGGCCGAAGGTCGTGGCGGAGCCATTGGCCAGCGTTGCGTAGGGGCTGAATGCACTCAAGCGGATCTGCACACGGGCGATCGGACCAGAGGGTGTGCCGTCTGGGCGCAGGTCTTCGTTCACGCGAAACGCGCCGGGCAAGTACACATTCTTGCCGAAAATGAGCTCGCCGTAGTTCTCCGCTTCGTTGCCCAAACGATACTTGGTTGCAGCACCGGGGGCGGCGAAGGCGGTCAGCGCTCCTCCTCGACTATCGCGACCGTAGCCGGCGCGGAAGTAGCCACCGATGTCGACGAAATTGCCGAGCACGTGCTCGAAGCGATCGGCCATCGCACGGCGTTGCTGCTTGATCGCACGCGAGCGCGTCTCGGTGTCGTTTTCGTAGGCTTCCGCCATGTACTCGTCGATCTGAAGCTTCGCCGGGGGCACGGGCACGGGCACGGGCACGGGCACGGGTGCGGCAGCGGGTGCGGGTGCGGCAGCG
>DATEPG010000278.1:0-31878 GCA_035273265.1 Polyangiaceae bacterium | reverse complement strand
GCTGTCCGGGTCGTGATTGAAGGCGTACGCGCCACACGAGCCGGAGTTGAGCAACACCCACAGGAATCGACCCGCATGCTCGGCGCCCCAACGCACATCGTGAAACATCACGGCTTGATGCAGGTTCTTTTGCTTCAAGAGCCGCTTCATCATTTCCATCGGCATCACGTTGCCTTGGTCGGCTTCGGTGGCCGTGGCCACGGTGTCGCCGTTCGATTCCGGTCGGCAGCTGGAATTGAGCAGTCCCTCGGCTAGATCCGAGGGCGGACGCAGCGGAATGAGCCCGAGCTGGTACTGCCAACCCAGACAATCCGCCTTGAATTCGGCGAGCAAATCGAGCGCCACCAGGTAATCGCGCAGCTGCTCCTTGCTGGCATTCTCGTCGAAATCTTCCGCGCCCGGTTCACCATGATGGAAAGTGAGACCTTTCGACTTGACGAAGCCGTAAGCGTCGTTGATGCGCTTCTCGTCGATGCGTCGGCCGCGATCGATGATCCAAGCCTGGTCGACCTTGTGCTCGGTAAAGCCGTGCCGGTTGAGCAAACGTGGACCAAAGTAGCCGTTGATCATGCCCATGGAGGTATCGCCGAGCATCAAGATCAGGACTCGTCGCTCGCGAATTTCACGCGCGACCTCCAAGGCCAAGGCGGAAGCCGCGGCCGAGATCGGCGCGTGGTAGCGGATCTCCTGCGTGCCGTAGCGGATCGCTCCGCTGGTGCACCATTCGTCGAGCTGCGCCATGAACGTCTCGTCGCTGGAGAAATCTGGCGCGTCGGTCCAGGCGCGGGAAAACGGCCGGTTCAAACTCTCCAAGCAGGCGCCGGTATTGAGCAAGCCCACCAGCCCGGGCCAGCGGCCAGAAAAATTGCTGGCTAAGAGCAGCGGATTGTCTTTCCCGACCACGCCGTCGGTGGTGTGCGGTCCATAGAACCAATGCACGCACATTCCAATCATCGGATCGTCGATCGGCCCGAGCTTCTCGATCGCGTGGTGCGGCTTGGACAGGAAACCTTGCACCAGGTAGGGGGTCCGCCCGAGCTTCTTCAGCGCGCGTTCGAGCTGGGCGGTTGCCTCTTGCATGTTCGGCAACGCCAGTTGGTTCGGAATATCGCGCGCATCGCCCGGCCAAAACACCGCAATCTTCTTGTGCATCACTGCTCCTGGTATGTCTCATGGGCCTCTCGGCCTCGAGACTTCGTCAGCATAGTGCTACTCGACCAGCCCGCGCTACACTCGCTCGATGGCTGGAAGCGTACTCGAAATTCTGCCCCTCGGATTTCCCTGGGTAACCGCGGACCCGTTCCTGTTTTGCGTCCATCACGACGACGCCTACCCCGCAGGCAACGAGCGGCTGGGGCCGGCAGTGTCCCTGGCTGGCCGTGCGCTCGGTCAAGACTTCGCCCGTAAAGATGGCTTTAGCATGTATCACGGCCAAGTCGTGCCGGGTTTCCCGCAGCACCCTCACCGCGGTTTCGAAACCGTGACTATCGTCCGCCGAGGCTACATCGACCATTCGGACTCACTCGGGGCGACGGCGCGCTTCGGCGGCGGGGACGTGCAATGGCTCACGGCGGGCGGCGGCATCGTTCATTGCGAGATGTTCCCGCTCTTGCAACGAGATCAACCGAACCCGCTCGAGCTATTTCAGATTTGGCTGAACTTGCCCAGCAAAGATAAACTCGTCGAACCGCATTTCGCAATGCTTTGGGACGAGCAGATCCCTCGTCGCTCGTTCCTGGACGAGCAGGGGCGTGACACGCAAATCACGGTGATCGCTGGACGCTTGGGAGACGCAATCGCGCCGCCGCCTCCTCCGCACTCCTGGGCCTCGCGCGTGGATGCGGACGTCGCTATCTGGAGCCTGCGGCTTGCGCCAGGCGCCGCATTCACGCTACCAAAGACGTTCGGCAGCACCGTGCGTACGCTCTACTTTTTCAAGGGTACGTCGCTCAGCGTCGCGGGGGAGCGGCTCAATTCGCATGCCGCCGTGCAAGTCCGGAGCGATGTCGAGGTGTTGCTCGAAAATGGCATCGTGGAGAGTGAGATCTTGCTGCTGCAGGGACGCCCCATCGACGAGCCGGTCGCCCAGCATGGACCGTTCGTGATGAACACCCGAGAGGAGATCCAGCAAGCGATTAACGACTACCAGCGCACACGCTTTGGCGGTTGGCCTTGGCTGAGCGACGACCCGGTGCACGCACGCGAAGAGGGGCGCTTCGCGAAGCACGCCGACGGCAGGCTCGAGCGCGGGATCTCGGCTAGCCGCGCGCTCGCCGGCTTGAAGTGATCGCAAATGCTCCGCAATTATCCCGACGCTCGAGAACCGTGGTCGGAGGCCACTTGGATCGACCTGTGTGACCCCACCGAGAGCGAGCGCTCGGCAGTGGAACGCGCCACCGGGCTGCGTGTTCCGGATCAATCGGCAGTGCGCGAGATCGAAACGACCAGCCGCGTGTATATGGAAAACGGCGCGCTGTACCTATCTACGCCGATCCCCGCCTCGTCCAATGCCTCCGAGCCACTCAGCGCGGTCGGCTTCGTGCTCACCCAGCGCCTATTGATCAGCATTCGGTTCTCGGAAAATACCGTCTTCGACGGCTTGTTTCAAGGCTTCCAGCTCGCCAGGTCGCTGTCGGCCTGCGATGTTTTCATGCGCATCCTGGAAGCGCTCGTGGATCGCGCGGCGGACACGCTGGAGCATTGCAGCGCCGAACTCGATGGGCTGTCGCAGCGCGCGTTTCATTCCGAGCGGGCGCGCTCGCACACCGTCAAAACGGCGTCGGACAAGCTCCGCGCGACGCTGCGCAAGCTCGGACAGATCGGCGATCACATCTCTCAAATCCGGGATACTTTGCTCGGTTTCGGACGGATCGCCGCCTTCGTGTGCGAAACCGGCAATGCCGTCATGACCGCGGAGGAGCGGCCTCGACTTTTGGCCGTGCGGGCCGACATCAACTCGCTGAACGACTATCAGCAGCATCTTTCTGGAAAAGTGCAATTTTTGCTCGACGCGACGCTCGGTTTCATCAGCATCGAGCAGAATGATGTCGTCAAGGCGCTGACCATCGTGTCCGTGGTCGGCGTGCCCCCGGTGCTGGTGGGCGGGGTGTACGGCATGAATTTCGACCACATGCCAGAGCTGCATTGGGTCTTTGGCTATCCCTTTGCATTGCTATTGATGTTGGTTACCGGGTTGCTCCCGCTGGTCTGGTTCAAGCGGCGCGGTTGGATGTAAGCGGCGTCCCTGAGCGCCCCTGCCTCGCGCGCGTCAGATTGCCACACTCGCCGACTTTGGCCGCTAGGGCGGAAATGCGCGAAAGGTCGGCAATCAGCTACGAAGCTCGTGGCTGTGCAGCGGAGCAAACGCGGCACACAAGGTGCATCCTGGCAGGTGTTCATTTTCTTCTTCCGAGACATCGATGTCCCCGCCCAACCTCCCCGTTCGACCCGCTCGTCGTCCGCCTTCAGTCCTCGCGTTCGATGGCGAATTCGAGGGTGAGGCGGACAGCCTCTTGTCACCTACCATGCTGAAGCAGCCTTCGCTGCTGGAATTGGAGGACCTGCTGGAGGACCTCAAGCCGAAGAAACAGGCCGACGCACTGGTGCTCGATGCGGACTACGTCGAACGAGCTGCTGCTGAGCAGACTGACGGCGCTCAGGGGTTGCCAGTAGCGGGCGAGGTGATTGGCGGCACTTATCTGGTAGAGGGCGAACTCGGCAGCGGCGCCATGGGCGTGGTGCTGCTTGCCAGCGACCAGCAGCTCAAGCGCAAAGTCGCCATCAAGTTGATTCAATCTTCGCTGTTCGCCAAACACTTTCAAGATCGCTTCCTGCAAGAAGCACGCGCCATGGCAGAAGTGAATCATCCCAACGTATTGGTGATTCACGCATTCGGTGAGCATCGCAAAGCTCCGTATTTCGTCACGGAGTTCGTGGCCGGTACCACGCTGGATCGCGTGATCGCAGAGTGCCGTCAAACCGTCGACATCGATTTGGCGTTACGCATCCTCGATGAGATCTGCGCGGGCGTTGCTGCTTTGCACGCGGCGGGTATCGTACATCGGGACCTAAAACCAGCGAACATTCTGCTCGATGGGCAGTTCCGGGTGAAGGTTGCAGATCTCGGCTTGGCGCAAAAGTACGTCACCGCCAAGGCGATCAAAGAGTTGGTAGGAACCCTCGGCTACATTGCCCCGGAGCTGACGGTCGATGCGGGCGTGCGGGTGGCCGCAAATCCCCAGAGCGACTTGTACTCGCTCGGCTGTATCGCCTACGAACTCCTGACCGGACAGCCACCGTTCGAATCGAAATCCGACGACGGGCTGATCATGCTGCACGCCACGGCCAGGGTGATCCGTCCGAGCTTCGTACGTGGTGATCTCCCGTCGGCGCTCGACGCGGTGTTGCTCAAGGCGCTGAGCAAGGACCCTGCGACCCGCACGCCGAGCGTGGAACAATTGCGTCACGAATTTCAAGCCGCGCGAGCCCGAAGCAGCGAGCCGACTCGGATCCTGGTGGCTGAAGACGAAGAGGATTTTCGCTTGCTGCTCGAGCTGAAGCTGCGCGCCGAATTTCCAGACGCTGAAGTAGAAGCGGTCTCCAACGGGCAGGCTGCTCTAGAAGCCTTCGACCGCAAGCCCGCTTCGGTCGTTATTCTCGATCTGCAAATGCCATTGCTCGATGGCGTGGCGGTTACCGTGCTCCTGCGCTCTCGCCCGTCCTCGGCGCTGGTGCCTATCCTGGTGCTCACCGCGTCCGGCGGTCCCAACGAGTGGAAGTTGCTATCGTCCTTGGGCGCGGATCGCTTCCTGGTCAAACCCGTGGACCTCGATGATGTCGTAGCGATCGTGCGGCGCACGGTGAAAGAGCGGACCCGCCCGCCGCGCGTTCCCTGAAGCACCAGGGCAGATTAGCTCTCTTCGTCGCCAGCCTCGGCTGCGTCAGCCAGGCGTTGAGCCAAGAGCTCGCGGGCCTGGGTTGCCAGGCGGTTCTGCAACTGACGTGCTTCGTCGAAGAATTCCACCAGCTCGTCGTCACCAGCGTCTTCGGCGTCCGCGATGTACTGTGTGCACGCGTCCGCGGCCTTCAAGCAGTGATAGAGCACGCTCACCAGATCGTAGTTCTGGTCGGTTTCAGCCGTCCCGGTGTCCTTGGCGACAGGGGGGCGTACAGAAGGCGTTCGATGCTCGAGCTGGGTCATGCGGAGCTCCTGCAGTTGGCTGGCCATCATCGAGTTGCTGCATAGCCGGTGCCAGCGGGCTGACGACCGACTCCTTGCGCGTAAGTTTGCTGGGCGCGTGAGTTTGCTGGTGCGCGACTTGCGCCGTGACCGTTTGCCACAGCGGGACATCCCAGGCTTAGCGCGCTTTTCGGCGCTTGCCCATGGCCGCGCGTCAGCGATCGAAATCAGCGTCTACGTGGGCAATGGCATCCCGCTTGCAGTGGTGCGGTGAGGAAGCGACGACGAACCGGAGGAGAGCAAATGTCCGACCGATCGATAGCTGACAATCACGGGCCGCTTTCGCAGCAGCAGGTGCCGCCCCCGGCCGAAGAGCACACAGCGTCTGATCTCGCCGGGTCGTCTGAGGACCGCGACTCAGTGCCGCTGGAGTCGAGCGTCCGCGAGCACGGTGTCTGGGGGACGAAATCAGACGCGGTCGGTGGGTTTGGCGAAAGCTATGATGCACAGGTTGCACACGGGACCGAGCCGAGGCTCGACGATCGCGCCGAGGAAGCGCCGGAGGATGCAGCATTGGGCCGTGAGGTGCGCAAGACGCTCGCGCGCGCCCATATCGACGCCGCAGACTTGCGTGTTGCCGTGCGCGGCGATCATGTGACGCTACTTGGCTCCGTACGAGAAGCACTGGAAAAAGCGCAAATCGAGGCACGTGCGCGAGCCATCCCCGGTGTTGCGCAAGTGATCAACCGGCTGAGCGTTCTGAACCAGACCGACGGCCAACGCTGACGCTGCCGCTGCCGCTGCGCGGATGACCTGCCGCAATACGACGAGCGCTCAGCAGCGAGCTGCGAGATTTCTCGCCTGCACTTCCTTTTCTGACTTAGTGTTCTTTCTGACTTAGTGTTCTTCCAGCCGCGATACACTCGAGATCGCAGGGATGATTCGAGCATTCATGCGCGACACACACAGACCGCGATCTAGGCGTTCCAGCTCGGTTTCGAGCGCTGATCCGGAGTGGTACAAAGACGCGCTCATCTACGAGCTGCACGTGCGTGCATTCGCGGACTCGAACGGCGATGGGATCGGTGATTTTGCCGGCTTGATCGACAGGCTGGACTACTTGGCGGATCTGGGAGTAACCGCTCTATGGCTCCTGCCATTTTATCCATCGCCCTTGCGCGATGGTGGCTACGACATCGCCGACTACTGGGGCGTGCATGCCAGCTACGGCACGCTAGACGACTTCAAGCGCTTCCTGGAGGCCGCTCATGCGCGCGGCATGCGTGTGATTACCGAGCTCGTAATCAATCACACGTCGAGCGATCACGTTTGGTTTCAGCGTGCACGGACGAGTGCGCCGGGCTCGCCCGAGCGTGAGTTTTACGTCTGGAGCGACAGCGCCGACAAGTACGCAGACGCTCGCGTGATCTTCCAAGACTTCGAGGTCTCGAACTGGACTTGGGATCCGCTCGCCAAAGCCTACTATTGGCATCGCTTTTACAGCCACCAACCAGATCTGAACTTCGACAACCCGGCGGTGCACGCGGCCATCTTCGAGGTGCTCGATCACTGGCTGGATCTCGGCGTCGATGGCGTCCGTTTGGACGCGGTTCCTTATCTTTACGAACGGGAAGGTACGAACTGCGAGAACTTGCCGGAGACTCACGCGTTCTTGCGCAAACTGCGTGCTCACGTCGACGCCAAGTTCAAAAACCGCATGTTGCTTGCAGAAGCCAATCAGTGGCCCGTGGACGCTGCCGCCTATTTTGGACAGGGCGACGAGTGTCACATGAACTTTCACTTTCCGCTCATGCCGCGGCTGTTCATGGCCCTGCACAGCGAGGACGCATTTCCGATCATCGACATTCTGACGCAAACTCCGACGATTCCCGAGTCTTGTCAGTGGGCCACCTTTTTGCGTAACCACGACGAGCTCACCTTGGAGATGGTTACCGACGAGGATCGCGATTTGATGTATCGCGTGTACGCCGTCGAAGATCGGGCACGGATCAACCTGGGCATCCGTCGACGCTTGTTCCCGCTGGTGCGCGATCGGCGGCGGGTGGAGCTTTTGACCGCGCTGCTATTTTCGCTGCCTGGTACGCCAGTGCTCTACTATGGTGACGAAATCGGGATGGGTGACAATATCTATCTCGGCGATCGCGACGGGGTACGCACGCCGATGCAGTGGGATTCCGATCGGAATGCCGGCTTTTCCAAAGCCAACCCCCAAAAGCTGTATCTGCCGGTGGTGGTCGATCCGGAGTTCCACTACGAAGCAGTCAACGTCGCCGCTCAGGAAGCGAATCCAGCCTCCCTGTTGTGGTCGATGAAGCAGCTGATCGCCATGCGCAGGCGCCACCGCGTACTGAGCCGCGGCAAATTGCGCTTCTTGAACCCCAGCAATCCCAAAGTGCTCGCGTTTCTACGCGAGGACGGCAGCGAGCGAATTCTGATCGTCGCCAATCTCTCGCGCAACGCCCAGTATACGGAGCTCGAACTCGGCGAACATCTCGGCAGCTTCCCGCGTGAAATGTTCGGTCTGAGCCGTTTTCCGGAGATTGCCGAGCGTCCATACCCGCTGACGCTCGGGGGACATCAGGTCTACTGGTTCAGCCTGGAGACCAACCAGGGCAGTCGGGCCGGCACCAAACTCGGCCCACTTTCGCTGATTGGCAATTGGCAGGGCGTCGTCAACGAGCCGGCGCGCAGCGCCTTGGCGGAGAGTCTGAGCCGCTACGCGCGCGAACAACGTTGGTATCGCAGCAAGTCGATGCCGATCAAGCACGCGGAGCTGGAGGAGATCTTTCTGTTTGGAGAGGCCAACGTCACCGATCATTGCTTGATCGTGCTGGGTGTCGAGCTGGAGGACGGCGCGCGCGAGAGCTACGTCATGCCGCTCCGGTTCACCGCTAGTGGAAGTTCTGGGCCGGAGGCGGCCTCGTCCTTGGTCAGCGATGTAGAGATTCACGTGCCCGGTGAAGCTCAGCCGATGCGCGGCTCGTTGATCGATGCCAGTTCGTCGCGTGTGTTCGCCGAAACTCTACTCGGGCTGCTTCGCGAAGATCGGCTGCTGAAGAGTGAACACGGGACACTGAGTGGCGAGCTCTATCTCCCTGCGCTCGGCGCGAAGCCGCAAACCGGTTCGCTCGAACCGCGCTTTCTGCCGTTGGAGCAGAGCAACTCTACGATTTTGTACGGCTCGTCGTGGCTGCTCAAGCTTTTGCGCAAAGTCGAGGCCGGTCCCAACGTCGAACTGGAGATCGGCCGGTTTTTGGCCGGTGCATCTCCGCGCCCGAAGATCCCCGAGCCCGTGGGCGCGTTGCTCTTGAGTTCCGAGTCGGGCACCCGCACGTTGGCGGTCGTGAGCGAGTACTTGGACAATCGTGGTAGCGCGTGGTCCGTGACGCTGGAGTCTCTGTTCACGTTCTTCGAGCGCGTCTTGTCAGCCCCGGGCTCGCTCCCAGCGGTGGCCTTGCCGAACGCATCCGCCGCCGAGTGCACGGAAGAGGTCCCTGATGCATTGCAGCACCTGGCCAGCCCGTACTTCACTTTGACGCGGCTGCTGGCCGAGCGCACTGCGGAGCTGCATCGCGCACTCGGCAGGAATACTCGAGAACCTGGCTTCGGTCAGGAACCATTCACTCAGCTCCACCAGCACTCCTTGTATCAAAGCGCGCACGCGGAGCTGGCGCGTTGCTTCAAGAAGTTGCGTCAACAGCAACGTGGTTTGCCCTCGGACGCCGCGCAGCTCGCTTCTCGCGTACTGGCGGTGCAAGCGACGATCGACCAGCGGCTACGTCGCATCACCGAGACTAAAGTGGGCGTGACGCGCATCCGCTGTCATGGTGACTACCATCTGGGTCAGGTGCTGTTCAGCGGAGACGACTTCATGATCATCGATTTCGAGGGCGAGCCTGGGCGCCTGGTTTCTGAGCGTCGCTACAAACGGAATCCGCTGCGCGACGTCGCGAGCATGCTGCGCTCGTTCGCCTACGCGGCGGAAAGTGCACTGCGTTCGGAACGTGTGCGTCCTGAGGACCGCGCTCGCCTCGCGCCGTGGGCCGAGGCTTTTCGCGCCTGGGTATGCGTGAGCTTCGTGCGTACGTACTTAGCCGCGATCGCGGGTGAAGCGTACTGTCCCGACCGCCCTGCGACCGCGGCCTCGCTTCTCGAGTTCTACGAACTCGAGAAGGTGGTCTACGAGATCAACTACGAGCTGAACAATCGACCGGACTGGCTCACGGTGCCGCTCGCGGGCCTGGTGCGCATTGTGCAAGTCGAGCATTGAGTCAGCAGCGCACGAGCACCGCAAAAGGCAGATCCGCGAACACCTCGGAAAGTGGCAGCTGCTCGTCGATTTCCACCTGGCGTTCGGTCAAGACGTCGCGATAGCGGCCGCGCAGGCCGTTGCCGGAGGCGCATTGAGCCCCCCAAGCCGGCCCAAGTGGCCAGGGCGCGCGCCCACGCGTGGCACGAAACGGGAAGCGCGTGACCGCACACAAAAGCTCACAATCATTGACGCCGCGTCCAAAGGCGATGCAGTTTTCCCCGGCGTCCAGCTGCTGGTAGCTGCTTTGGAACAGAGACGGCTGGGCCACGCGCAAGCGCAGCAAACGGCTGACGAGGAACAGCTTTAGACGGCCGTCCGTGTAGTTCGCGGATAGCTCACGCAAGAACTGACGAGAATCTTCCCGTGGTTCATCGAGTGCGCTCAACATCGTCTGCAAACACCCGTAGTCGACGGGCCGGCGATTGTCTGGATCCACCAACACTTGATGCCAAATCTCGGAGCCCTGATAGGTGTCCGGGATCCCCGGCGCGCACAGCTTGAGCGTGATTTGGCCGAGCGCTTTGCATGCGGCATAGGGTTCGATGCGGCGACAAAAGCGCACTAGACGCGCCCTGAATTCAGGGTTTCGCAGCGTGCCCGCCACATACTCCCGCACTGCGGTTTCGTAGTCTTGTTCGGGGTACAACCACGACGTGTGCTGCTTGGCTTCGCGGCAAGCCTTGAGCATGTATTCTTGTAGGCGCGGCTCGAGCTCGAGAATGGCCGTGGAGTCGGCTCCGAACGGAACTGCGCCCAGCAAAGCTTGGAAGTACGAGTATTGATCGGTACGCGCGGGCGCCTCGCCGCCATCGTGGGCCGCGCGATAGGGATTGGCGAGTCGCATCAGCGCGTATACGGTCTGCCGCCAGGTATTGGGCAGCTCGGAGAGCATACTGAGCCGAGCGCGCGCGTCCTCTCCACGCTTGGTGTCGTGTGTCGAGGTAGTCGTCAGGGATAGGCGATGATCGAATTGGATCGAGGCATTGTGCGCGTGAAATTCGCTCGGCTCGACGCCCATTCGGTCGGGTCGGCTGCCTACTTCATTTTCGGCCAGGTTCCGCGTGTAGCGATAGAATGCGGTATCCTCCAGGGCCTTGGCTGTCACTGGGCCGGTGGTTTGCTGAAAGCGCATGGCAAACTCCGCTGCTCCCGGGAGCTGGCTGTCCATCAACAGCAGAGAACGGAGGAACTGATAGGCGCCCCGGCCTGCGGTCGGATTGCGGCGCATGGCAGCAGCGACCGCTCGGTTGATTAGCGCTTCGTCTTCGGCAGTCCGAGTCCCATCCGGCTGCACGTAGCTCCGGTACGCACCAAAAGCGGCCATGACCTCGACCAGTGCGCTGTGCAGGCTGTGCCAGGTCAAGTCACGCCAGCGCCGGTCGCGCTCGGCTAGACGCTCCAACCTGCGCGAGAGCATCGCGCCTTCGCTGGCCAATAGCGAGTCCAGCACGTCGCGTTTCGCCTGCAACAAGTGTTCGTCCAAACTCCCGGTGTCGCTCGTGAAGCGGCGGTAGGTATTGGAGAGGCTGAGCTCCGCGCGGCGGTCGATGAACACGCCCGTGGCCACGCGCGCAAATTCGTAGCCGGTCGTTCCGTGAGCTCGAAAGCTTGCCGGCAACACCTCGTCGGGCGCCAGGATCTTTTCGACGATCACGAATACGGGGAGCTCGGACGGATCCGAATCCGAAACAGCCGCCTGCAGGCGATCGGCGAGCGTCCTAAGATACCCGATCGGGTCGAACAGGCCGTCGATGTGGTCGAGGCGAACGCCACTGATCTTTCCCTGACCGATCAGCGAAAGTAGCCTCGTGTGGCTGGCGTCGAAGACCGCCGGCACTTCGACGCGCAGGGACGCGAGCTCGGTCACGTCGAAGAAGCGGCGATAGTTCACGGCCTCCAATGCCAACTGCCAAGCGCTCAGCCGGTAGTGTTGTGCGCGCAGCAGCTCGTCCAAGAAGTCGAAGCTCTCCAGCCGCGACGGACTGCCGCCCAGTTCGGACAGAGCCTGCTCGAATGCGGGCCTCGAGTCGTCGCTGAATACGACGCATTCACGGAGTTGCTGCTGCAGGCCGCGCGCGCTTTCGCGATAGCTCTCGAGTGCACCCGGTTGCTGCTCAGCTGCGTCATCCAGCGCGGTCAACGCGCTGGCCAGCTCGCGCAGTCGGTCGACCTGCGCTTTCGGACTCTGGTCCTCGAGCAGGTCGGCGACGCGTGCGAGCACCGGTCCCAGGGATCGGGGCCTCAACGGCAGATTGCGGCTGCCCGCCTTCAGCCGAATCGCTTGGCCGTCGAAGGTCAACGTGAAGTAGCCTCGTTCGAGGCTGAGGCCGTACTGATCTGGCAAGATGGGCAAGAGCAGCTTGTGAGCGAGTGTCTCCTTGTGCGGTAGCCAGTCGATGTCGAAGAAGTCCGCGTGCTCCGAGGCCTGCCCGTGTTCGAGCACGTCTTCCCAAGCGCGGTTCCCGTCGCAGCCGACGCCCATGTGATTCGGCACGAAATCGACGATCAATCCGAGTCGATGCGTCCTCAGTGCGTCGCTCAAGACTTGAAAACCCGCCTCGCCACCCAACTCGGGATTCAAGCGATCGTGGTTCAATACATCGTATCCGTGGACGCTCCCTGGAGCAGCCTCGAAGATCGGTGAGACATACAAGTCGGAAATTCCCAGCTGCTTCAAGTATGGAACGATCTGCGCTGCGTCTTGAAATCCGAAGCCCGCGTGCAGCTGCACCCGATAGCTGGCCGTTGGAATTCGCAGGCTCACGAGATCACCGCTTCCGGTCGTTCGAGGATCGCGAACAGCACTGCGCTGGACTCCGGAAGCTCGAATCGGTCGCTCGTTTCGGGCAACTCGGCGCTGGCCAGCAGCGGCTGCATCTCCGCCGGCGAGCGACCGACGATCTCAGGTAGTGAGCGCGCCGCTCCAGGATTGTACAGCAGCAAGCGGCTGCCGTTGGGGGTGCTGCGTTGGACCCACAGGCAGTCGTGGGCGAAGCCGGCGCTGAGCTGCGAGCGAGCTCGCAATACCGGGTCCGTCCGCCGAAGCGCGAACGCGCGGCGGCACAGACGGAGGGTGAGCTGCTGTTCGTGCGCGGTTTGCTCACTCCAATCGAGCTTACTCGCCGCAAACGTGGCTTCGGCTTGCGGGTCGGGGATGGCGTCCGCGGGCGCCTGAAACGCGCTAAATTGGCCAAATTCCTGGCGTCGCCCGCGGCTCACCGCGTGACCGAGTTCGCCTTCGTGATCGCTGAAGTACAAGAACGGCGAGCTCGCTGCCCACTCTTGGCCCATGAACAAGAGAGGCGTCGCGGGCAAGAACGAAAGCAGCAAGGTCGCCGCTCGAAATGCGGTCGGAGTGCTCAAGTGGTGCAACCGTTCACCGCGCGCGCGGTTGCCCACCTGGTCGTGATTCTGCAAAGCGAAGAGAAAGCGACTCGCTGGCACCCCTTCCGCCGACTGGCCACGAGGCTTCCCACTCCCGCGCACTGCTTGACCTTCGAAGAGTTGCCCTCGTTCGATCACTCGTGCAAGCTCGCTCAAGCTGCCAGTGAATGCTCGATAGTAGCCCTCTTGCTCATGAGTCAAGAGCACGTGTAGAACGTGATGAAAGTCGTCGCTCCACACGGCGTCGATGCCGTGTGCCAAGAGCGATCGTGGATCGTTGCGATTGTCTTCCGCAATCAACACAGCGGGTGGCTCACAAGCCCGCGCGATCTCGGACAACGCTCGGAGAATGTGTGGCTGACCCCCGGGTTCGAGCTCGTGGGTTGCGTCCAATCGAAGGCCGTCCATGCCCAGAGTGTTCAACCAATACTCGGCGTTGCTCAGTATCAGTCGACGAAACGGCAGCCCTTCCAAGCCGGGAACCTGGCCCCAGGCGTTGGTGCGGGCTGCGTCGAAGTACGAGTCGGAAAACGTGGGGAGCGCATTGCCTGCCGGGCCCAGGTGGTTGTACACGACGTCGAGAACGACGCTGAGACCAAGACCGTGAGCTGCGTCAACGAACGCGTTGAGATCTTCGGGCCCGCCGTAGCAGGCGAATGGAGCGAACAAGGCCACGCCATCGTAGCCCCAGCCTCGCTTCCCAGCGAAGGTTGCCACAGGCATTAGTTCGATCACCGTCACTCCCAGTTCTCGTAGATAGGGGAGGCGCTGGAGCGCGCTCGCGAACGTGCCCTCGGGAGTGAAGGTGCCCACGTGCAACTCGTAGAAGACTTCGTTGCGATCGAGATCGATTGCGCGCTTTGCGTGCTTGCGTGCTCGGAGAGCGGCCATGACACGGCCGGGGCCGTGCACGCCATGGGGTAGCTCACGCGCGTACGGATCGACGGCAAGCTGCGCGTCGATCCGGAAATCATACAGGCACCCGGGCTGAAGTCCTGGCACGAAGCCGCTGAAGAAGCCGCTTTCAGCTTGCGGAACGAGCGGTATCTCCGCTTTGATTCGCTTGGGTTCTGCGTAGATCACGACCGAGATCGCACGCGCGCGATCCGACCAGGCCGTGAAGCGTACACCCGCTGCTTCGGCGTGAGCGCCCAAGGGCGGTTCGTCAACGAGGTTCATCGAGGCGTTTCCGGAAGAGCAAGCTTCGGGGTAGCTGGGGTTTCGCGCTCCACAGAATGCAGGCCACGGGTCGCTTTGTTCCAAGTGGTACGGTTCCCCCATTTTGTTTTCGTTCACGCCAGTGCTCTCGTTGCGTCGCCATTCGATCCGTGGCGATCGTGTGTGCTGCGTGCAGGATCGCCTCGCGCCCTCAAAAGCTCCCAGCCGATGACGGAATCCCTAGGCCCCCGATGCCGAACGGACCGCCAAAACTGGTTCCTCCGGCGCCGATGGAGTCTCGACCGGCGCTGCCATTGCCATTGCCGCTCGTCCCAAAGGGCGCGGTGTTGAACGCCCCGCCGTTCGCAATCACTGATCCGCCCGTGTTCGTGTTCGTGCTCGCGCCCGCTCCACCGCTCCCCCTTGGCCCTCCGTCTTCGACGATGATTGGTCCGGGGGCACCGGGCGGCGAACCGATTGGCGGAGCGTGATCCCGGTCGGCACCGCAGCCGAGCGCGCACGCTGCAAGCGTGACGGACAAACAGAGATGCACGAATCGCTGAAGTGCAAAGTGTGTCATGGGCTACCTTTGGACGGCCGCGCGCCGCACGGCTTCCCGCTAGCTCTGCAAGATCGATACCGTGATTGGGGGGGTAGACTCAGCGGTTCCCGAGACGGCCCTCGACGATCGCGGCATTGGCTGTCATCGCCATCAAACGACCAGAGTCGGCGATCATGCTCACGAACGGCGCATCCCAGGTACGGTCGGCCCAAGCGGGGCGCCACGCCTCAGCCAGGCGCGGATCGCGCGTCCAAAGCGTGCCCAGACTTGCCACCCATTCACGATCCAAGACATCGAGCGCGCTTGCCGAAAGATCGGGGGCTCCTGGCACGATTGACACGGTGGTGAGATCACCTTCGGTACGCAGGGCAGTGCCGTCGCTGCCGACGATCAAGGCCAAGCAACGCTCGACGCTGCTCGAGCCGCTGACGAATGCGCGTGTTGCTGGCGTTTGCAGGAACTTCAGTTCCCAATCCAAAGGCGAGTACAGCGCGGCGAACGCGCCGCCCTGTACCAAGCGCCCGCAAACCAACCAACGGGTGTCGTCGAAACGCAGCACGGACGCCACATTCTGAATCCGATCCAATGCCAGTGGCTTGAGCCAACGCCGTCCCGACATGGCCAGCAATACTGGAGGCAAACCGGGGCGACGCCCCACCGCCACCAGCAAGTCATCGAAGATGCCGCTGGCATCCAGTAGCTCGATATTCGGATCGGGCGTATTGACCAGCTCGCGCAGCCCGTCCGAGCCAAATACGGCTAGTGTTCCGCTCGAGCCGCCGATCAGGAAGCCGCCGGCTTCATGACGCCGCGCGAAGGCCATGCCGCGCGGGATACGAGCCAGAATGCTCTTCGCGCCCAGCCAGGAGTCCCCGTTCCAGAACAGTGGCCCGCGCGGAGTGAGCGCGAAGCAGCGACCGTCCGTGTCCCAAGCGGCGCTTTGGATCACCAGGTCATCGTGTGGGCGATGCTTGATGATCCAACTCCAGCCCCCTAGATCCGAAGGGGGAGACATGCTCTGGAGCGTGCGCAAGAGTAAGCGGCTGGAAGCCGGTGGGGCGGGGCGATCGTTCAACCAAGGCATAATCGCGGTGACCAAGGCTTCCGCATTTTGCGGTCGATGCTCGACGGAGGGCGCGCTGCCCCACGCTAGAGCCGCGTCAATCGCGCGGCAAGCTTCCGGGCGCTCGCGCAATTCAGGACTCAGTACTTTGCAATCCAGCACGCTTTTACGGGTCTTTGCGCGCATTTGCTCATACGCCTCGTAAGGCGTGGTGGCGTCGAAATAGTGCAACCCGGTAAGCACGTAGTAGGCGATGCAGGCGAGCGCGAACACGTCCGTTTGGGGACCCACGCCGGCGTCCAGCGCCTGCTCGGGAGCCGCATATCCGACAGTACCGAAGCCGACGCCTGCAAAAGTGCGACCCAAGCCCTCGGGCCGCGCCAAGCCGAAGTCGGAGATCTTGAACATCTCCGTCTCGCCGAAGCCGCAGCAGAGCACGTTGCCCGGCGTCAGATCGCGATGGATCACCCCGACGCTATGAATTTCGGAAATGCCACTGGCGAGGCAGCGCAGCGCATGCGCGGCACGCGCGGGATCGAAAGCGTAGCCGGTTTTGTGAATGGAATACGTGACTCGATCTTCGAGTGTGGTGCCTTCGATCCCGCCGTGCACGTACTCGATGGCGATCCAGGGCGTGGGTGGCAGCCCGAAGTAGGTCGTGCTGCCGGTGTCCACGAAGCGCACCACGAAAGGACTCGGCGGCACGCGCTCGTTCAGGCGTCCGAGGGCGATCGCCTCTTTCTGTGCGACCAACTCGGGTGAAATATCGGTCGAGCCGAAGGCGCGCCGAACGACCTTGACGACCACTGGTGAGGCGCCCTCGGGAGCTTCACGGCGAGCCAGGTAGGCGGCTCCCATTCCGCCTTCGCCCACCTGCTGCTCCAGCACGTAGCGCACACCTTGCTGCACATCCGAGTCAATGAAGCGCCCGCTGATCGTGTGGGGCGAGATGGACATCGGGGGTTCGCTCACCGAAGCATTTCTGCGCTGACTTTTGCCGCGCGTCCACGGCTAAGATTTCGCGCGCGCGCCTGCTTGGGGCGCGATTTTGCGGACGAATCCGATCCGCTGAGTTCTCTCGAAGCCTGCGTTCTCGCGCCGAACACGCCAGGCTTGGGTCCCTGCCCGGCCCCCAAGCCGCGGGGTGGAGCCTAGCGGCCGCGTTCGCGGCGCTGCCCGACGCTGGCTCCCGCGGTGGTACCGGAAATGAGCTCCTGCCAGGTGGCGCTCAGCACGACTTCTTCATCTTGCAGCACGAGTGCAGTCCATGCGCCCGCTTCGTCCCCACGCGAGAACATCAGCTCGGCGAGCTTGGGTGCGATCGGCATCAAAGCCGCGCACAGCGCGCCGCGCTCCACGCAGCCGGCATACAACGGGTCGATGTTGCCGGTGTTGGGCGCGAGCATTAGCTGCCGGAGCACTTGCACCGCGCGTGGGTGACGCAAATCAGCGACCAGCCCGACCGGGCTCGCTAGGCCCTCCTGGCGCGCCAAGGCATAGCTCTCCAGCAAGCGCCAACGCGCGCCGTAGACGCAGCGCCAAGCCTCGGGGTGCGATTCGGAGCTCACTCTCATGGACTATGCGAGTCACGTGCCGCTGCCAAGCCTCGGGCGCCCCAGCTCGGACATTTTCGGGTGCGTGCCGGCAGGCCGGTCATTCCGTTCAGTTTCAGCACAAAAGCACAGCCGAAAAGTGGCCCGAGCTGGGCAACAAACCTGCGCAATTGTCCCGTTGCTGTAGCGCCGCCGCGGCGCTTTGCAGTAACCAGGCGCAGGCCTGGGGCGTACTCTCTGCACCGCGTGTCGCGTCCGCGCCGCGGCGACTGCCGAGAAAGGAAACCGCCCCAATGGCACCACGATCTTACGTAAAACCCTCAACCGATGAGCTCCGCTCTCGCCTGGGTTCTCTCGAGTACGAAGTGACCCAGCACGATGCCACCGAGCCACCCTTCCGCAATCGCTTCTGGGACAATCACGCCCCCGGCCTCTACGTAGACGTCGTGAGCGGCGAACCGCTGTTCAGCTCCGTCGACAAGTTCGATTCCGGAACCGGTTGGCCCAGCTTCACCAAACCCGTCGAGGCGGAGAACGTCGTCGACAAGACGGACATTAGTCATGGCATGCGCCGTGTCGAAGTTCGGTCGAAGCACGCAAACTCGCATCTCGGCCACGTCTTCGAAGACGGCCCGCGTCCTACGCGCTTGCGTTACTGCATCAACTCCGCCGCGCTTCGCTTCATCCCCGTGGCAGAACTCGAAGCGCAAGGCTATGGCGAATACCGCGCGCTCTTCGGCGACGCACACGCCACCCCGCAAGCGACCGTCGTCGACCACGACAACGCCTGCGCGGTACCTGCAGCTGGAGTGCCTGGCTGTGAAGCCACCGTCGAAGAAGCCGTCCTCGCCGGGGGCTGCTTTTGGGGCATGGAAGACATCCTGGCCCAGGTTCCCGGAGTAATCGAAACCACCGTCGGTTACACCGGTGGAAATAGCGCCAACCCGGTGTACGAGCAGGTCAAGACCGGGCGCACCGGCCATGCTGAAGCCATTCGCATTTTGTTCGATCCCAAGCGCGTCTCGTTCAAAGATCTGCTCGATGAGTGGTTCTTCAAAATGCACGATCCGACCACCAAAGATCAGCAGGGCAACGATCGCGGCAGCCAATACCGTTCCGCGATCTTCGTCACTTCACCCAAGCAGCGGGAAGTCGCGCAGCAGGCCAAAGAGCAGGCGCAAGCCAGTGGGCGTTGGAATAAGCCGATTGTCACGGAGATTGTCGACGCGGGTCCGTTTACGCCTGCCGAGGACTACCACCAAAAATACCTCGATAAGCACCCCGGCGGCTACACCTGCCACTTCATGAGGGACTAACTCGTCACGCGGCGTCCTGCGCGCGAGTTGCAGCCGCGCGCTGGACGTCCGGCGCGATATTCGAGGACATGCCGTTGCCTGCTCGCTCCACGACGTCGTGCACGAACTTGAGTTTGGCGACTACGCGCTCAGCCAGCACGAAGGGATAGACGTCGGCCAATCCCATCGAGCGATTCAAGCTGTTTAGAGCCACCGTCAGAGGCACCCAGGCCTCGATCAAGTCGTCGAATCGTTCGAAGTGGACGCGCCCAGCGCTTACAGGCTCCGCCGTGGCGCCGCCGACCGGCTGGGGCTTGAGAGCTAGGCCGAAGCTTTGCGCGGTCTCCAGGGTGTCGATCATGTGCAGATAGTGGGCCCAGGTTTCAGCCCAGTCTTCCCACGGGTGCATGGTCGCATAAGCGCTCACGTACTCGTCCGCCCAATTTTGTTTGGGCGAAGCGTAGTGGCGATTGACGGCCTCTGCGTAGTCTTCCTGCTCGTTGCCGAAGAGCGCGCGGTAGCCTTCCAACTGCGGACCGTCCTTGACTAGGCGGTCCCAATAATAGTGACCAGACTCGTGTCGAAAGTGCCCCAGCAAGGTCCGATAACGCTCGCCCATCGCCACCCGGGTCTGCTCACGGGAGGGGGAATCGGCTTCCTTCATGTTGATGGTCACGACCCCGTCGCAATGCCCAGTAAGCACCTTCTCGCCGTTGATGCCATCGCTCTTGAACGCAAAGGCCAGCCCGGTCTGCGGCTGCTCCAGCTTCGTGTCGAGCGGCAAACCCAGCTCGAGCAGGGTGTAGACCAACCGGCGCTTGGCAATCTCCAAGCCCTGCCAAGACGGCAGCGCGCTGGGATCGGAGAGATCAGGGGTCGACTCGTTCAAGCGGCAGGCGAGACAGAATTCGTTCGTATCGTGCTCGGGAATGGCCCAGTTGCACACCATGTGCTTCGTATAGTTGCCGCATAGACGATAGCGCCTGCCCTGCGCGAGGGGGTCTAGCGCTCGATAGTAGCCAGCGCCGGCTTCGCTCGTCGTATCCTGCTCCAGTGCGCTCAATACGCCGCGATCGGAAAGATAGGCGAGGGTATGACCGCAGCGGGTGCACTGCGAGTTCTCGAAGAAGGCGACGTGTTTACACGAGGAACAAGTGAAGATTTTCATGGGTTCTATTTTCTGGCGAGACTGTCTGACGAGCGGCACTCAACTCGAGTTCAACTCGAACTCAAGGGGTGATGAACGTGCCGCACGATGTCGAACACTCTGCGATGTCCTCGACGCATGACTCGTTGTTGCCGATGCAGTCGTGGCAGTCGTCCAGTTTGTTCTGTTTGTCGTCGCTGTTGCTGGCGTCTTTCTCGCAGCGGTTTTCGCAAGCGTCGACGTCATAGTCGGAGTCCAAACAGTTGGCGTAGCGCTGACAAATGTCATGGCAGTCCCACTTGTTGGTGATCGGGTCCGCTGCGCTGCAGGCGACGCCGGTCAGTGACAGGACCAGGCAAACCAGCGAAAAGGGTCTAATCATTGTCGGCATGATCGACCCCGCTTTGCAGCGCGTATGCCAAGTCGATCCCCACCAATTTCGGGTTCCTTCCGCTTCGCGCTCTACTGCTTTGGGCGCAAATGCGTCTCAGGTGTGGCGTCTCGTCGCGGAGAGGCACGCTTCGTGCTCCACGTCAGCCGGAGCATGACCCATCGTACGACCTTCACGCGCTGCTGGAGCCTGATCAAGCGCGTCTCCGACGAAGCGGACGCAGATGACGCGGACATCGTGGCTGCGGGTCTCGCGTTCTACGGCATCCTGGGCCTATTCCCGGCACTTTTGGCGATGGTCTCGCTGTATGGCCTGATCGCCGATCCTATCGCCATTCAGCGCACGATCTACGGCGTCGCGCGTTCGTTGCCTCCTGCCGGTAGAGATCTGGTCATCGGTGAGCTGTCGACTTTCATCGCGCGCGATTCAGGGAGCTTGAGCCTGGGCATGGTTTTGGGCTTTTTGGCGGTGCTCTGGAGCGCCTCCTCGGCAATGAGCGTGCTCGTGCGCGCGATCAATGTGGCCTACGACATCCCGGAACGTAACAACTTCTTCAAACGGCGCCGAATCGCGATCCTGTTCACTTTGGCCGGAATGCTGGGCTTGTTCGTGCTCATCCCACTGGTCGCGCTGCTGCCCAAGCTGCTCACGCTCTTTCACATCGCGGGCGCTGTAGTGCTCCTGCGCTGGCCCAGTTTGGCCGTGATCGCGTGGCTGACTTTTGGACTGCTCTATCGCTACGCGGCGCAAAAAAGCCCACTGCCGAGCGTGCGGTCGGTACTGCCCGGGGCGACCGCGGCCGCGCTGCTTTGGGTCTCGTTATGCGCCGTGTACTCGGCCTACGTCGAGTATTTCACGAGCTTCAGCTCCACGTACGGCGCCCTGACGGGCGTGATCGTGCTGCAGTTTTGGCTGTATATATCGGCTCTGATCGTGGTTTACGGTGCGGAGCTGAACGCCGAACTGGCCCGCAATCCGTTTGCTCAGGAGCAGCAAGATTTGCCACTCGTGGCGGACGTTCCGACCGACCAGAAACGACCAACCCCGCGGGGCGCCTGAATCAGGTGCCGGCGCGGGGTCAGTCGTTAGCAGGGCTCTCTTTCACGAAGTCGAATTCACGGAGTCGAATTCACGAAGTCGAGTTGCTGGTGTGGTGCTGCTCGAAGGCGCCAATCTTATCGTTGATCTTCTCGTTCACGCGACCCTTCACGTCGTCCAAGCGGTTCTTCACGTCGTCCAGGCCGTCCGAAAGACGAGCGCGCAGCTCCTCGCCCGAGCTAGGGGCGAGCAGCAGGGCGGCGCCAGCGCCAACCGCTGCGCTGACCGCAACCAAGCCCAACGCGGGCAGGGCACGCGAGAACGCGCTGGGGCGACGCTCGAGGCCCACCACGCCGAGGATGTCATTCCACTCGACGCCGCCAACGCTGCGCGCGAACTTCGCGGCCTGCTGAGCGCCGACGAGCGAGCCCAAAGTCCACAACGCCTTGCTGATGTTCCGGTTCATTGTAAAAGCTTCCTTCCTGAATCTGGGTTAGCTGCACCCGTGGGATGCGGATTGAAGCCCAGCAAGGCGTGTGCCACCCCGGATGGGGTAGCCAGGCGGGGTTTCAATGCTGCTGACCCCGGGACGACTGACGCATGCTGCCCCGGTGGGACACCCGAGTGTGACGTTGCTGAGGGCGAAGCCGGAGATGGCTACTCAGTAGCGTTTGCGCCACACCAGGTCGACCCCAGAAGCGCCCCGGTCGCCAGTCAATGTGGACAACGACCAATTGCGCTTGATCAGGAAATCCATGTTGAGGAAGGTCATGTCCGGCGGTTGCCCCGGGGTATGCCCCAGGGCGCGCGTGATCGAAGCCGACACCTTCGCTGATAGTTGGATGACGAGTTCGGGACGCGCGCTGCCGGTGCTGGTGTCGATGCGAGTGCTGACGTCCAAGTCGGCGATGTTGGACAGCGCCTTGTTCAGGCCTTGAGTCGCGACACCGCCGACAGCGCCAACGGCGGTGGCTGCGTTGTTGCCTCCTCCTCCGCCCAGCGTGCCATCGGCCGAGCCCGTCAGCAGCAAGCTGAGGATTTGATCTCGGGTGAGGGTGGGCTCGGCACGCAGCGATACTTTCAACTTGGCGGCCGTCCCGCTCGCGTCCGCGTACACGCGGTGGCGGTCCGCGTCCGGGGCGTCCCAGCGGGCGGTGGCGACGATCGTGGGATTGTCCGGCTCGCCCGAAAACGTGACGACCCCGCTCTCGACTTCGAACTGCTTACCGGAAACGTCGAGCTTCCCGCTCTTGACCCGAATGATGCCTTCAATGGTCAGCGGATCGCCGAGCACCAGTTGCAGGCGGCCGCCCAGTTGGATCTTGGTCGTGTCGCCCTGCTGGATCCAAATTTGGTCACCCAAATCCAAGTCGACCACCATCGGATTGTCGTTCTTCGATGGGTCGCCTTCCTGCAACGGCTGTAGCGGCAGAGTCACGAACCCTCCGTCCCGTTGCCGTGTGCCGACGCGGACGCCTTTCGCCGGAGCCAGGTCTTGTAGATCCTGGCTACCGGCATCCGGCATGCGCACGTGCAGTTCGGGAACATTCACGGAAAGTGCTTGAGAGCCTTTCGTCTGCCCCGGCCGCAGCTTGATTTCAATCGCGCCGTACGTCTCACCGAGCTCGGTTCCTGCCAGGGAGAGGGTGACCTTTTCGTCCTCGGACATGCTGACGCGGGCATCTGCCCCGGTCAGATCCAGGCCATCGAAGCGCGCTTCGCCCGTGACCCGGAGTCTGCCGGCAGTGGCGCGTGCGCTCATCTCTTCGAG
The DNA here is from genome assembly GCA_035273265.1 of Polyangiaceae bacterium. Classification (GTDB taxonomy): domain Bacteria; phylum Myxococcota_A; class Polyangia; order Polyangiales; family Polyangiaceae; genus PMG-095. Next base: position 9,004 of record DATEPG010000278.1, on the reverse strand, counting down.
CTTGGCCTTGCCCGGTTCGAGCGAGAGCCGAGCTTTGATTTGGTCGAAGCGCTGACCCAGTGCCGCCAATTGCGCGACGCCATCGCTCAGATCCACATGACCGTTGAGCTCCGGCGCTCCGCCGCGGAAGTGCGCGTTCAGGTCGCCATTGAGCCGGCCGTCGAGATCGCCGAGCACGGAAGTCAGCAACGGCGCAAAGGCGGCCAAGCGCAACTCGCGCGCTCGCAGTTGTGCGTGGGCAGGCATGCGTACTGCTGGGACCAGGCGTGCGCCCCAATCCAAACCCGAATGCCCCTCCGCCGTGGTGGTGCCGCCCTTACCCTCGACGCTCAGCTTCGCGTCCGCTTTGCCGTCTCGTACCGCGGCTTCCGCGCGGATCCTGCCGAGTTCGCTATTTGCCAGCTTGAGCGATTGCACGTCCAGGGCCAGGTCGACCGTTGCATCCTTGCCGAAGTGCTCGAGCGCCACCTTGCCCGATAGCGCGCCTTCCACTTGACTGGTGCGCGCCGCTGGAACGAGTCCGATCGGGAAGCCGTCGAACGTCAAATGCGCGTTGGCGTCGAGCGCTGGCGTTTGCTCGGAAGTCCGATCCAGCCACTCCCGGACGGCAGTCTGGAAGTCGATGTCGGCCTGGGCAACGTCCCGTCCGGCCGAGCGCGCCTTGGCGCTGAGCGTGCCTCGCGTTCCCTTGTAGCCACCTTGGAGCTCTACATCGAGCTTTGCTCCCTTATCGTTGGTCTGTTGAAACTGACTGAGCTTGCCCGCGATTTCGAGCCTGGGCGCGCTGAACGTCCCCTCGTAGCTCAGGTCGACCGACGCCACGCCCTTCAGAGCGGCCGGACGCACCTCCGGTGGCAGTTTCTGCAGATCTCTCGCTGGCAAGCTCAATCTGGCGCGCAGCGGGATCTCACGCCACTGATTGCTGAGCTCAGTGATCACGGTCGCCAGCCGCGGCGTGGCTTTACCCTCGATGCTGAGCGCCACGAGCGTGCCCTGCGCGTCCCTGATGTTCGCGGCCAGCTCGGTTTCGCCCGACTCCTCATGGCTCACGTCCAAATCGATGTCGATGCCTTTGATGGCCAGTGGTGCGGTGTCTCGCGCCTCCTCTTTGGTGGTGATCGTGGTGGTTGTCGTGCGCTTGCCAGCGAGTTGCAGCTTGTTGGTCGCGACGTGCACGTGGAACGTCGGCAGACCGGGGCTCATTCGTTTTCGCTCGATCGAGAGATCATACTTGACGACGCCCAGGGCGCGCTCGAAAGGCAAATCGACGCTGGTCGGGACGAGTTGCGTCAAATCCTTCAGGCGCACTTGGCCGTTGATCGCTACTTTGCCCGTGACGCGCGCCGGATCGGGGTTCTCCAAATCAATCCCACGTAGGTCCGGAAAATTGAAGTCGAGTCGACCCAACTGCTTGAGGTCAGCCTGAGCCGTGCCACTCAAGCGATCGCGTTCGAGCTCGAAATTGGCGTTGAACGACCCGCCCGCGATGCGATCGAAGCTTAGGTTGTCGCTGCGCGCAGCTAGCTGCGCGCGCACGTCCTGCCCGCGACGCTGATAGCTGGCGCTGAGCGTCGCGGTACCGGCTTTGAGCACGGCGTGCGGATCGACCAGGCGCCACAAGCGCGCCAGATCGAGGTCGTACGTTTGCGCGTGTAAGCTCTCGAGCGTCGCGCCATAGACCAAGGACACATCCGCTTTGCCTGCTCCTTCCAGATGCATGCCGGTCACGTGCGTACGGCCAGCCAGGATATGTACGCTCTGCGCCGCGATCGTCAGGTTCGTATCGCCCTGATGAAGGTTGATGCTCGGGTGATCGACGAGTAGCCCGCGACTATTGGACAGCGTCGTGGCGACATGGACTTGCCGTTCGGGTGCGGTCGTGTCCACCGTGGCAGTGAGCGCCAAACGCGCCAGAGAGCCTCGAGCGGCGATCTTGGCACTGCTGACACGCTGCCCAGCAAGTCGTGCGTCGTTGAGCGTCAGGTACACATCCGCGTCGGGCTGGGGTAGCGCGCCGCTGACCGTTGCCCGCAGCTCGGCACGTGCGATTTGGTTTTCGGCCTGTTTGAGCTCGCGCAGCTCGGCGTGAATCTTCGCATTCAGGCTTTGAGCCTCGACGAGATAGCTGCCTTGCGTGTCAATTTGACCTTTGCCGCGGCTCAGCGAGGCCAGCCGATTCAGTCGTGGCGCGTCGTTCAGCACGGTCTTGCTGCGAAATTCCACGTTCGTTCGTTGGCTCTGCGTGACCGTGGCGTCGATCGAAGTTTGCGCACCGGGTTCGGCAACTTCCGCATGAGCTTCGATACGATTGCGTTGCGTTGGGGCGTCGCTGCTGAAGGACCCGTTCAGCAAAATCCCAGGTAAAGCTTGGGCGGCGATCAGCGATGCCTCGCTGGCCAGCTCGAAATTGCCAGTGATAGGCCCGACCTTTGGCGCGAGCAGCGCGGCGTGCAGCGTCAGGTCCAAGTTCGATGCGGGCGCGCTCGGCGTCAGCTCCGCCAAGTCCAGATCGACCGTGCGCACGTTGGTCTTGGCGGTGAGATCGTCCTCCAAGTTCAGATCGAAATCGCCCAGCACTTTGCCCGAGCCGAGCGCTAGGGAAAATGCGCCGTGCAACTTGGGCAACTTTCCTTCGGCTGAGGCCGATAGCGCGGCTGGCGAGCGCAGCTCCAGCGCTGGTATCTGTTTTTGCACCGCTGCCGGTGCAATGTCGCGCGCTTCCAAGGTCGCCGTCAGCTTGGAGTCGAGGTAGCTCGCGTCGAGCACGACCGGCACTTGCGCGGCGGAACCTTGATAGTGAGCGCGCGCCCCGAGCGGCTTGTCGGCTGCGGCGGGGATGTCGAGCGAAGCCTTTAGGTCTCCCACTGGGTCGACGCCCTGCGGTAGGCCGCGCGCGATGAGCGACACTTTTTCGAAAGCGATCGCGGTGGCAACGTCGTCCGTGCGCAGTTTCGCCTGCGCGTTCTTCAGCTCTACGTCCAGCGGAGGGGTGCCGGCCAGCGAACCGTGGGCCCACACATGGTCGATGACCATGCGATCGATGATCACGACCGTGCCAGGACCTGAACTCGGTGCGCTCGGGGTCTTGGGCAAGAAGGTGTCCGCCAGGGTGGGGACGCCAGACCCGTTGTCGATCAGCACGGCCTCGATGTGACGCAGCGCGGCCCCGGTGATGCGAATCGTCAGTGGCTTCGACTTTTCGGTCAGGGCGGCCCAAACGATGGTCGGCACACTGAGCTGCGCGCTCAGGCCGTGAACGTCCAGCACGCGCCGCCCGGCTGGATCGAACACCTCCGCGTCAGCCCCGGAAATGCCGGACAGTCCCAGGTTGCCAACGCCATGAAGCACGAGGCGCCCCTTGAACGTGCCGTCGAGCGCGCCATTGACCTGAGCGACGACGAAGCTGCGCACGGCGGCGAAACGCAGCGAGAACAACGCGCCTACCAGCAGCAGCACGACCAGGCCCAGCAGGCCGCCCAACGCAATTGCGCCGCGCTTCGCGTATCGTCGCAGTCTGCTCGGTTTGTTGGCTCTGGCGTCCATCAGAATGCCTCTCCGATTCCGAACGAGAGCGCCATCGGCACGCCAAATGTCGTCTTCGGGATGCCCTCACCCGAAGCTCCGGCCGGCGCTTGCAGACCCGGGACGCGGTAGCCTGCGTCCAACCGAATCGGGCCGACCGGCGTATCGTAGCGAAAGCCGATGCCGACGCTCAAATGCGGCCGGTTGAGCCGGAAGTTGACCGGTTTCGGCGATACGTCTGCGGTGTCCACGAAGAACGCGCCCGAGAAGGCGCCTGAGATTGGAAAGCGCAACTCGAGCGAGGCCTCCCACAGGGTAAAGCCACCGAGCGGGAGGTTGCAGTCCGGATTGGCCCGGCTTTGCGTGCAGTTGGTATTGGCCAGGGTCGAGGTCGCCTGGGGCACGATGCCGTGCGGGCCAATCTCGCGCAGCGCGTAGCCGCGGTTGGAGCCGGGACCACCTGCGAAGAAGCCGCGCAAGAACATCAGCTGAATGTCACGGACCCAGCCTGGGCGCACCGTCGGATCGTCGTCGTAGTTTGCGCCGTTCGACGTTGCCTCGATGGTATTGCCGTAGTTTTGTGCGAACAAGAGCCCGACATTGACGCGCGCCGCAAGCGTCCATTTGCGCGAAATGGGCAAGTACCCGCGCACTTCGCTGGTGGTCTTGACGTCGATTGCGGAGCCTCCGACGCCCGCAAATTGCAGATCGCTGCCGATGTAAGCCCCCTCGTGTGGGTGGATCTGCTGATCGCGCAGGTCGAGCGCCAAAAGTAGCTTGGGATACGAAATCACCACCGGGTGGAGGTCTGGGTCCAACGTGCCGAGGTACATGAACGGACGGTCGTATTGCACCGTGTGCGAGATAGAGCCGTACAGATGCAAGGAGTTGAATGAGCGGTCGAGACCGGCTCCGATTCGAGCATCGTCGTAGCCGAGCACTTCGTCGCTCGCTTCCGTGGATGGGTAAATGACCGGCGCTCGGCTGCCTTCGAGCCGGGTAAAGAAGCCGGTGCGTGGCTCAATGAAGCCCGGTTGTCGAAATTGCGCGTTCAGCCTGAGCTTGGGCAGCAAGTTGCGCGGGGTTTCGAAGGTCGGAATGCGCGTCGGGTACAAGACTACGCCCGGCTTTACTTCGAAGCTGATGCTGCGCAGCCCGCCGAAGAAATTGCGATGCTCCCAGCCACCGACCAAGTGCAGATCGCTTTGCAACGAATCGATTTGTACACCGCCGCCCACGTGAATTGCCTTCAACTTGGACGGTTCGACGGTGACCTTGATCGGAATGCTTGGATTTTCCTGGCTGGCTCCACGCGCGTCCAGCGCGGGAGTGATCACGACCGAGCTGAATACGTTCAAGTCGAGTAGGGCGCGCTCCGCCAAATCCAGCTCGCTGCGGGAATAGGGGTTGCCCTCGGTGAGGTCGAGCGCGCGACGCACCGGCTCTTCGGGGATCTTGCCCAGCCCGACGATCGTGACTTTGCCGTACTTTGCCTTCGGTCCCAGCTTGACGAAGTAGCCCACCGCGACGCGGTTCTTCGGTAGATCGACGTCTGCCGCGCGTTGCACCGTGGCATAAGCGTAGCCTTCGTCCCCGACAGCGTGCTCGAGCGTCTGGGCAGCTTTTAGGAAGCGCTCTTCTTCGAACGGGCGGCTGTCTTCTCGAGCCAAGCAGCCTCCTTTGCCGCAGATTTGGCGCCGCACTTGGCGCAGGATCTTCTTCTGGCTGTCTTCCGGGAGACCTTCGAGGCCGTGTACATCCACGCGGCCGACCAGCATGGGCGCGCCTTCCTCGATCCGAATGTCGACGCGTACCTTGTTCGGCTCGTCGAAGAAGACGCGGCCAGCGCGGGCACGCGCATGGTAGTAACCCACCGCGCGGTAGTAACGCTCGATGCGTTGCAGATCACGTTCCAGGACGAAGCGGTCGAAGACGCTGTATTCGTATACGATCCCGCGAAACAAACCGAGGAACTTCGGACTGCTCGTGGTCGCCAGCTTTTCGTACAGGTCATCGGCATCAATCAGGTCGTTCCCTGAAACCTCGACCGACTTGACCGCTGAGCGGCCCGCGGGAACCTTCGTACAGCCGGCACTGGAGAGTACCGAAATAAGCGCGAAAACAAGGATAAGTCCGAACGCTCGCAGGGCTCGCAAGCCAGCGGGCAGAAGTCGCACGCCAATCACGCTCAGTTGAGTGCAGGAAATGAGCCAGCCTGGCCTGGTTCCTGCTTCATACTGCGCTCGGAGCTCGTGACCCATCCGTTCTCGCATAGCCTATACGCGTGCTTACTTGCGTGCGCTGCCTGTTCTACTTCGTTGCCGGAACCGTTGCCCGCGCGGCAGCCTAGGAGCGAGTACCTGCCCGTCCCGTATCCGCCGCCCGCGGCCTTCGCCGAGGTCGTGCCACCAGCGCCCAACGCCGACGCCCTTTGGATCGACGGCCATTGGGCTTGGCGTGGCGGGACGTTCGTTTGGGAGCGCGGGGGCTGGGTAGCGCCTCCCGCCGGGTCGCGGTTCGCCCATTGGCGCATTCGTTACTCGCAAGACGGGACTCTGCTATTCGCGGAAGAGGCCTGGTATGACGCCAAGCTCAAGCCCATGGCGAACCCCAAGAAGTTGGTGGATGCCTATGCGCCGCCCAATGAGCTGACTCCGGAATCGCAGCACGGTTTCTGATAGTTTCCGACAGTGGGTCTTCGGACAGCGGCTAGGAGACTCGACGGTTCGGGTAGTTCGGGTAGGAAGACAAAATGCGGGCGGGCGCGTGCGGCTTTGTAACCGCCACGCGCCCGCTGAGCCCACTCGCTCGGCTGCCTACTTGTTCGACACATCCGAGGCCGAAGTGCGCGTTCCGCCACCTGCCACGATGATTTCCACGCGGCGATTGTTGGCGCGGCCGTCCGGCGTGTCGTTGCTGGCGACCGGATTGGCTTCACCTTTCCCGACCGAAGTGATCTTGTCCGCCGGCACGCCCTTGCTCACCAGATAGGCGCGAACCGATTCGGCGCGGTCTTTGGATAGCTTCTGGTTGGTAGCGTCCGAACCGACCGAGTCCGTGTAGCCTTCGACGACGATAGGCTTCACATCACCTTGGTCCTTCAGGGCGGCGGCAACTTGATCGAGTTGATCGCGCGCGGCTGGTAGCAATTCCGCTTTGCCAGTCACGAACAACACCTGACCCGAGAGTGTGATGACCATGCCCCGCGCTTCTTCTTTGACCTGCGCGATCTTGTTCAGGCTCTCCATGGCACGCGCCGCGCGGGCTTCGGCCGCGGCGAGTCCGGTTTGGGTTTGGGCCAGTTGCGAACCAAGCTGATTTACCTGGTTGCGCTCGGCGCCCAGCTGCGCCACGGCGGAGGTGCGTAGCTTGTCTTGGAGCTCCACGTACTGAGCCGCCGATGCCTCGGCTTGCTTCTTGGCTTTGGAATTCTCAGCCAAAGCGATGGCCAATTCGGCGCGACGCTGTGCGACGTACGCGTAGCTGCGCTCTTCATCCGACTGCGGGTCTTTCTCGTGCACAGCCTCTGCCCTGTCCAAGGACTGTTTTGCGCTCAGCACGCTGTCGGGGACGAGCGCAGCTGACGGATCGGTACGGGCGCGATCATAGGCTTGGCGCGCGCTCACTAGCTCGGGCGTGGGAGTGGAAGCCGCACACGCAGTGGCTGCGAGGAAACTGGAGACAACCGCGATGGTCGAAATCTTCATGACTAAACTCCTGCTCTGATTCTGAAAGAAAGTTACTGCGCCTGTTTCATTAGGCCGTCGATCTTGGCCTGCGCCTCTTGCGCCTGTTGCTTTTCGGTCGTTCCGCGTGCCAGCGCGAGCGAAAGGTCGGCATCGGCTTGTGCTTGATTGAGCAGCAGTCGAGCGCGATCGTTGTCGTTGTCATCCATGGCCTTTTGGGCGGAGGCAAGTTCGTCGTTGGCCATCTTCAAGTGCAAGGCGGCTTGCGGCGTGCTCTGAGCGCCCGCTTCTTGAGCGGCACGAACCGTGGCCTTGGCATCAGTGAGCCGATCGAGGGGCACTGCCGAGCCGCCGCAACCAACGGCGAACATGGCCACGAGACCCGACACGGAAACAACGGATGATAGATATGACATGGGGTTCCTCTTGGTAAGTTACGGACAATCGTGTGAGCTCGCGTCTAGTCGCCGCTCTTCTCTTGTATCTTGTCCCCGGTCTTCTCGGTGGCTTCGCCCACCTTTTCGCCGGCCTCCTTTGCGGAGTCTTTGGTGTCCTCTGCGGCCTCATCTACCGCGGCGCCAGCCTTCTGCGCGGGGCCGGGATCGTTGGCGGGCTTGCTGGTGCTACAAGCTAATGCAAATGCGCAGCAGCAGCTGAAGACAACGAGCGTTAGCGATTTCATGACGATCGCTCACTGCAGTCAACGTGCCAGGGAGAGAGCGCCATCGTTACGCTGGAAAGATGCGTTGTTTGCCGTTTTTCATAGGCGTTTCAGGCTTGTGACTATCCGCCTCAGCGGGGCGACGAAGCTGTCACAGGCGTGCAATCGAGCGTCATCACTCACTCGATTTCCGCGATTCACGTGCGCTCGACATGGCACGTGGATTGCTGGTTGCTGGTCATGAGCCGTCAAGCCAAAGGTGCCGCCATTACGTTCGTATTCGTCGCCGCGTTCATCGCCAGCGTCGCCTTTCATTCGGTTGTTGCAGCCGTGATCGTGTTGCTGTCCGCGATTACGGTTGCCTATATCGTGGGCATCGCCTGGATGCGTACGTCACCGCACCGGGTACGCAACAAGGAGCAAAATCAGCTGCCGTGAGCATTGGGCGCAACCCAAGTGCGACACCGGCGTGCTCCGCGTCGTCGACCACCAGGGTTGCTCCCGTCTGAGTGCACGAGGCGCATTCGCCCGTGCAGAAGCGAGGCGGTCGGGCTTGGGGAAACGTGACTCACTCCGAGGTGACGCCAACGACGTGACTCGACGTCCATGTCGTTGCGCTGTGTGCGCGGCAGTATCGCGAGCGAATCGATCGATTCAGCTCGTCTGGCATTGACGCATCAGGGTGCGGCGTTGCGAAAGGCCCATCACGCTAGCGGTCGCCTGGCACGCGCATTGCTAATTGATACTCATGGACCAAGCGTTTTCGAGGTTAGTCACGGCATCCGCGCTCGTCGTATTGGCGGGCGTGATTTCTGTTGCTGCCTGCACTCGCACCACGGAGCGCGTTGTTGAGCCAGTCGGCGGAGGGGACGCATCCACGACGAACCCTGAAGTCGCAGACGCCGGCGTCAGCCCGATCGGGCCAATCGCGCGCCCCGTCGACTCAGAAGAGGACTTCCGCCTCGTTCGTGCCCCCGAGTTCGGTCTCGCGCGTGACACGCAGCCCAGTGTCGTGGTCGACCGGCAGGGCGGCGTCGGCGGCGTCAACGGAGGCGGGGGAGGCGGGATGGGCGGCAACGACCAGCGACCGGTCTTCGCGTGCGGCGGCAGTAGCTACTACTAGGACCGCTGCAGG
>DATEPG010000277.1:0-4296 GCA_035273265.1 Polyangiaceae bacterium | reverse complement strand
TCCCGATTTCCTTGCCCACGCCTGCGGAAGTCGCGGCGCGTGCGGTCGGGCTGAAGCGCTTGTTCAGCGCGCATCCGCTTGAGGTTCGCGAAGCGCTACGGCGCTATTTCGTCGACGGTCGCATCGTCGTCACGCCAGTCGCCGAGGGCTACTATGTTGCGGAAGGTCGATTCCTTCCGCTGGTCGCTCTCGTCGATTCGGCGTTGGACCTGGCCCCCAGGCGGGGGCCACAGTCCTCGTGGTACTTCGGTAGTTGCGCGGGGGCGATTCGTTCGATGTACCACGAGGTTTCTCGGAAATCCGCGTGGACCTTGCCGCATAGCAGTCGGATTCGTGGGGCCGGGACTGCAAACCTCAGGGTGAGCAGCCCTCGAGCGTTGCACGAGAACGATTCTCGGCCGGCGGCGTGAAACGTCGTAGGGCGCGACCACGGGGTGGGTGAGGCGGGCAGGTTCCTCGAGGCCATGACGGTCGCGCCGGCCGGGTGTGCCGCGCTGTGCCAACTCGCCCAGGTGTGAGCTCGAAGCTCAGGGAAAAGCGGGTTTCACAGCCCCAGTCGACGCGGCACAGCATTTGCTGTGGGCTAGCTCCATGGCTAGATTGCGCCGGTCCAGGAGCCTGCTCTCCGTTCACGCAGGCACCCTCCGAGCTTCGCTCCTCCTCTCGCTTGGGCTGTCACCGCTCGCCTGTGGGGGCACCGTAGTCACAGCATCCAACGGCGACGGCGGCAGCTCAGCGCAGGCAGGCGCTGATGCCCAAGGAGGCACGAACAATCCGGGCGGCGCGGGTCGCGGCGGATCGGGGCCGACCGGGGGCTCGGGCGCTGGTCGCGGCTGTGAGAATCCTACAGTCGATCCCGAGACTAAGCTGACCACCTGCTCGAACGGCCTCATCCATCGGGCCCAGGCAACTGCTTGCACCTACACGAATCCGCCTCCGCTGGGCGCTGGCGGTGAAGGCGGTGAAGGCGGTGAAGGCGGTGAAGGCGGCGCGATCCTTTGTACCAGCGAATCCGACTGTTCCTCGCTGCCGCGTGGTTATTGTGACTACGCATACGCGGTCTGTCGTTCGGGCTGCCTCACTGATGACGATTGTGGTGGCGGTGTGTGCGCGTGCAACGGCGTCGCCCCTGGCCGATGCGCGGTCGCCCCCTGCCTCGTAGATGCCGATTGCGGCAAGAACGCTTTTTGCGCGCCGTTGCCTGACGCGTGCGACTACCCAGTGTTCAGCTGCATCACGCTGCAGGACGAATGCTCGACGGATGCCGACTGCGCGGCTTTCGACCAAGTTTGCCAGGTTGAAAATGGTCGGCGAATTTGCGTGAATGTTCAGGTGTGCGGTCGTCCGTTTCTGGTCGAGCAGGCACCGCGTGTGGCCGCCATCGCAGCGCGTACTGATTGGCTCGATGCGACGCTCACTCCGGATTCGAGCAACCTCACGCCGATCGAGCGCGCAACACTCGCCGCGCACTGGACGCGCCTGGGGCAAATGGAGCACGCCTCGATCGCCGCGTTCGCGCGCTTCAATCTGCAGCTCCTGTCGCTCGGCGCACCGAGTCACTTGATCGAAGCCTGCAATCGCGCGCTCGCCGACGAAACCGCACATGCGCTCTGCTGTTTCGCGCTGGCCAGCGCGTATGGTGGCAGCGCCGTCGGTCCCGCGCGAATCGACATCGAACGCTGTGTCGATGACACGAGCCTCCTTGCCGTCGCCAAGCTCGTGTTGCGCGAAGGCTGTTTGGGCGAAGCCGTCGCGGCGCTCGAAGCCGTTGCGGCCGCCGAACTCGCCGTCGATCCGGCGGTGGCGCGAACGTTGACTCGCATCGCGCGCGATGAGCTCAACCACGCCGCACTCGCCTTCCAGTTCCTACGCTGGGCGCTTTCTGTCTCGCCTCCCGAAATACGTACTGAGCTCGAAAGCGAAGTGGCCCATCAACTCGCCGCGTTCGAGCGCAACGCGCGCCGGGGCGAACGCTCATCCACCGCTGATCGCCTGGCCGCGCATGGTCTCCTCGGCAAAGACGCGCTGCGAGCCATTCACTTGGCCGCGGTCCGCGACGTGTCGCGCCCGCTGCTCGACGCACTGTTCGAGTTCGGGCGGGACGTGCCCGAGCCGGCAGCGAGCCACAGGCGGCGGCGCGGCCTCAGGCAACACAGACCTCAACCGGCACCGTGAACCCAGTTGTCCACGTGTGGTTGCGCCCCCGCGCAACTGACGAAAGGCCCTGAGAAATTAGGACCTTTTTACTTTTGTGGTTTGGCGGCGTTTGTGTTGCCCACGTCGCTTCCGTAGCCTCCGCCGGGACCTGCGCCGGGCGTTCCGGGTCGACGTGTGGAACGCGGAGGCTCATCGCTTCGTAAGGTTTCTATGCGCAGTCGTCCGTCCGCGACGGTTCGCGCCTGTTTCGGACGGGCCGCGCTTGCAAATTGCAGAAGGCGCAAATCGACGTTGCGGAGCGCGCCCTGCCCTCCCTTGAAGATCTCGAGGCGATTTTACCTGCACCGCGCTGAGCTGCAGTTGGCGACGCTCACGCGCTACTCGCGTGAGCGTCATTGGCTGCCTGGAGGTCGATCTACTTCGGATCTCGTGTTTACTTCAGCTGCACGGCAAGTGCTCGCAAAGCTGGCGTGCTGCCCGCAACACCAACAGTGTTGGCGGCCGCGTTGAACGGGGTAGCAGCGCCGGTTGCAAGGTTTACCGTGTACAGCTCGGAAGAGGTCCCAGTCGTGCGTATCGCTGCCAACGCGAGACCATTGCGGCCGCCAACGATATCGAAACCCAAGTCCCCTACGGCATCGATCCCCAAGGCGCCCACCGACGTCAGCACGCCGCCGTTCGGGGAGGGGGCCCCGTCTGGGCCACCCTGCCGTAACAGTTCGTTGCTGAGCGAGTCGATGCCGTACAGAGTTGTCGTCGTGGCACCCGCGTAGTTGTTGCTGTACGCGCTAGCTACCACGCTCGGATCGCCGGGGCTCAGCGGGGCATCAGTGAACGTCGCTCCCGGCACCCGCGAAACGATAATGGTGCGAGCGGAGGGTACGATGCGCAGGTTGTCATCGGCATCGCTAACGGCGCGCAAGAGATCCGCGGCCGGGTTGAAGTCTACTCCGTAGGCGGCGCCAGGTTTCAGCGCCACGAACGGGTCGTCGCCCCCGGCGGCAGCGCTCAGGCTGGCGCGCTCGGTCGCCGCGCCAGTGTTCGGGTCGAGCGAATAGAGCCGACCGCTACTACCCACTGCATACAAGGCCCCGTCGAGCGGTCGAGAGTCGATACCCAACACGACCTCGCCCGCTTGCAGCCCGGTGATGGCTAGATCGCGGGTGAGCACGCCCGGCGTGGTGAGCGAGAATCCGACGAGGCGGTCGCCCGCAATGCCAAACGCGGTGATGGTGGGGTTCGCCAACAATGCCAGACCGCGCAGGCGTTCGCCGCCGCCGATTGTTGCATTTGCAACGCCAGCTGGCGCGCTTGCAACACCGGTTGCAAGGTCGACGTTGTACAGCGACGATGTGGTGGTGGTCGTTGCCAGCGAAATGGCTGCCAGTGCGCTACCCGCCGCGCCCGTGCGCGGGTCAATATCGAAGCCGTCGACGGCCGCGACACCGACGAGCCCCAAGGAATTGATCGGCGTAACGATGCCACAATTGGGATTGGTCACATCCGCTGGGCACGCCCCGCCAGTCGCGGGATCGCCGCCGATCCGTGCCAGAGAGCCGCCGGCCAACGCAAACAGCGTGGTGCTCTTGGCCCCAGCGAAGCTGTTCGTGTAGGCGACGGCAGACGCGCCCAAGGCGCCGGGGGCAAGCGCGGCATCCGTCGTGACGGCCCCTGTGTCGACGTTGATCCTCAAGTTCTGACCGGTATCGCTGACGACTCGCAAGCGATCTGGCAGCGGGTTGAAGCCGACTCCGAAATCCGCACCCGAGAGCGCGGTGAACGCATCACTCGCGTCAGCAGGGTCGGCAGTGAGCGTCGATTTGACCGATGCAGCGGCACTGTCGAGGTTCAGCGTATACAGTTTGCCGCTGCTGCCGAGTGCATACAGCGCTCCGTCTGCGGGGCGCTGATCGATGCCGAGCACAGTCTCGGTTGCTCCCATACCAGAGATCGCAGCGCTCGTGCACAGTTTGCCGGGCGCGTTGCGTTCGAAGGTCACGAGGCGATTGCTGATGCTCACGCCGGCGAGTTCGCCACGCGCTTGAGCAGGGTCTGTCTCGGGGGGCACCGCGCTGAGCCCCAGCACCTGCTCGCCCCCTTTCGTCGCAAACTGGCGCGCATTGGAGGCCGTCCCTGTCG
>DATEPG010000276.1:0-26320 GCA_035273265.1 Polyangiaceae bacterium | reverse complement strand
TTGATCCAAGAGGGTCAAGATTTCGCCAGTGTGCGCGCCAAGATTCAGGACGGCGATCATGCCCGCGAGCAACGCGCGGTGCTCGGTCACAAGGAGCGCAGCGTGCTGCTCGACGGAAAGAAGCCGGAGCGCTTGGCCACTTATGCCACGCGCACTCCCGCGGTCGTCTTTCACCCGGGTGACGTCGAGCTGGTGAATGCCAACGCGGCGGCGCGGCGCAAACTTTTGGATCGCGTCGCGCTGTACGTGGACGCGCAGAGCAGCGATGCGCGCTTGCGTTACACGCGTGCGCTGCGCGAGCGAAAGATGGCGCTCGACCTGCGCGGGCCGGCGGCCCGCGAATTGGATGCCTTCGAGCAGGTCATGGCCGAGCACGGCGCGCGCTTCGCACGGGCTCGCAGCGAAGCCGCCTCACGGCTGCTGAGCGCGCTAGAGCCCGCGTTCTTGCGCATGGCCCAACCCGGCCTCGAGCTCCACGCCAAGTACAAGCCGGGCGGCAGCTCGGATGCGCTAGAGTTTGCGAGCGAGCTTCGGGCGCGAAGATCGCGCGATGCAAGGCAACGCGCCGCCTCCTTCGGTCCACAGCGCGACGAGATTCAACTGGCGGTCGATGGTCGTTCGGCGCGCCATCACGCCTCGCAAGGTCAACAGCGCATTTTGACTCTGGCGTTGAAGGTCGCTGAGCTCGAGTGTGTGCGTGAAGCGCGCCGCGCACACCCCGTGCTGCTCCTGGACGATGTTTCGAGTGAGCTCGATCCGGCCCGAACTGGCGCCGTTTACGACTTCTTGCGTGAAACTCGGAGTCAAGTTTTCGTGACCACCACACGGCCCGAGTTGTTTCCGACGCCCGGCGTGAGCGGCCACGAACGCGCCGATTGGCAGCTCATTTCGGGCTCCCTCCGGGCGCTCTAAAGACGCTGCAGATCGCAGCTGCAAAAAGCCCTCCGTCGCGCCGACCGGACTGACAGATCCAGCGGTATTTACGCCGGATTCAGCTTGCGTGGAGGGCCTTTAGTGACTATAAAAAGTGGGTCGAATTCGAGACCTCTCCGGCCTTTTGCCGTGTCGGTTTCGTGAGCCAGACCAGGACCTCTAAGTTGACGACCGAGGCAGCAGAAGACCAACCGCGCTCCGCGGAGACCTACGACGCTCGAAACATCACCGTGCTGGAAGGCCTGGAGGCAGTGCGTAAGCGCCCGGGCATGTACATCGGTGACGTGCACGACGGTTCGGCCCTGCACCACTTGGTGTGGGAGGCCGTAGACAACGCGGTCGACGAGCACTTGGCCGGCTTCTGTGACGGCTTCACCGTTACCGTCCATTTCGACGGCTCGATCACGGTCGAGGACAACGGTCGCGGCATCCCCGTCGGCATCATGGAAGACCGCGGCGTGAGCGCAGCTGAGGTCGTGATGACCGTGCTGCACGCAGGCGGAAAATTCGACCACTCGAGCTACAAGGTCTCGGCAGGTCTACACGGCGTGGGTGTGAGCGCCGTGAATGCCGTGTCGGAGGTCTTACGCCTGGAAATCAAGCGCGAAGGCAAGGTCTGGTTTCAGGAGTACCGGCGCGGCGTCCCGCAAGCGCCCCTGGCTGCCATCGGGGAGTCCGATCAAACGGGTACCAAGGTCACCTTCAAGCCGGACCACGAGATCTTCAGCAACCTCGAGTACAACTACGACATCCTCGCCAATCGTCTGCGCGAGTTGTCGTTCTTGAACTCCGGTTTGGGCGTCCGATTGGTGGACGAACGCGCCACCGGCCGCGCGGATACCTACCAGTACAAGGGCGGCATTCGGGAGTTCGTCTCGCTTTTGGCCCAAGCCAAAGAGCCCGTGCACGAGGACGTAATCGCCTTCACCGGTGAGTTCCCGACGGGTGACGGCAAAGGCACGGCGGTGGTGGATTTGGCACTGCAGTGGACCAACTCGTACGCAGAGCAAATCCTGCCGTACACGAACAACATCCACAACAAGGACGGCGGCACCCACCTGACCGGCTTGCGCGGCGCTCTGACGCGCTCGCTGAACAACTACGGCACCGCCAACAATCTGTTCAAAGAGGCCAAAACCGGCCTCACCGGTGACGACACGCGTGAAGGCGTAATCTGCGTGATTCACGTCAAGCACCCGGATGCCAGCTTCGACTCGCAGACCAAATCCAAGTTGGTCTCGAGCGACGTGAAGGGCATCGTCGAGAACGCCGTCACCGAGCACCTGCGCGTTTACTTCGAAGAGCACCCGCAAGTCGCGCGCAAGATCTTGGAGAAGGCCGTGATGGCCGCCAAGGCCCGGGACGCCGCTCGCAAGGCCCGCGAAGTCGTGCGCAAGGGCGTGCTCGACGGCTCTTCACTGTCCGGCAAGCTCGCGGATTGTCAGAGCAAAGATCCGACGATTTCGGAGATTTACATCGTCGAGGGTGAGAGCGCCGGCGGCAGCGCGAAGCAGGGCCGTGATCGGCATTTCCAAGCCATCCTGCCGCTCAAAGGCAAGATCTTGAACGTCGAGCGCGCTCGACTCGACCGCATGCTCGCCTCGCAAGAAGTGGCCACGCTGATCTCCGCCCTCGGTTGCGGGATCGGTGACAATGGCGGCTTCGACATTTCCAAGCTCCGCTACCACAAAATCATCCTGATGACGGATGCCGACGTCGACGGCAGCCACATTCGCACCCTGCTCTTGACCTTCTTTTATCGCCAAATGCGCGATGTGATCGAGAAGGGTTACCTGTTCATCGCCCAGCCGCCGCTGTTTGGCGTGCGCAAGGGCAAGAAGTATCAGTACCTGAAGGACCAGTCGGCGCTCGATCGGTTCCTGATGGAAAACGGCATCGAAGACATGACCGTGCAAGCCAGCACGGGCCACACGTTGGCGGCGCCGCTGTCCGGCTTGCCGCTGTTCAATCTTGCTTCGCGGCTGCGCGCGATGCGCAACATCTTGGCCAAGATCGACCGTCGCTGTGACGCGCGCGTGGTGGCCGCGTTGTTGCGCGCCAAAGCCATGACCTTGGCTGACTTCCGCAATCACGCGACCGTCGAAGCGGCGGCACAAAGCCTGCAAAAATACCTGGAAGAGCGCTACCCCGATCTGATGCCGCTGGCCGTCAGCGTGGAATGGGAGAAGGCCCATGACGCCGGTCGGTTGAGCGTCAAGTTCCGTCCCGGCGCGTCTGCGCGTCCGGCCGTCGCCGATTGGGAGCTGGCAGAATCCGCGGAATACCAAGAGCTACTGTCTATCGAAGAGGACATTCGTTCGATCGGCGCCATGCCTTACAACGTCCAGGTGCGCGGCGGCGAGCCACACAGTTTGCCGGATCCGGAGGCGCTCGAGGCGTTCATCTCCGAACGCGGCCGCAAGGGCATGCAGATCACGCGCTACAAGGGCCTCGGCGAAATGAATGCGGACCAGCTCTGGGATACCACCATGAGCCCGGACGCGCGTACGCTGTTGCAAGTCAAGGTCAACGATCCCGTGCGTGCCGACGAGCTGTTCAGCGTGCTGATGGGCGACCAGGTCGAACCGAGGCGCAAGTTCATCGAAGACAACGCGTTGAACGTCCGCAATCTCGACATTTAGTCGCGCCCGGCAAATAGCAAGCTAACCACTCAGCCACCCCGCGAACGCTGGTTGCCATAGCGTTTCGCGGCGCGTAGCTGCGGTGGCACGCGCATTTTCGGCTTCGGGCAATCGAGGCGATTGGGGCAATTTGGGGCAATCGAAGCCCGCTTCGCCGGTCGTGTGCAGTTCTGCAACGCCGGCTACTTCGAGTCACGCGGGCAAACAGCTTTTGTCGGATTCCGCTACTCGGATTGCGGACAGCGAGTGCCGGTGGTTTCGCGGTTGGATCAACTCCAAGTTTGGCTACCCATGCGAACCGACGCGATTCTTTCACTGTTCCGGGCCGCGCCCTTTCCGGCGTCAATCGCGCAATGCGCATGGCATCATTGCCGCGAGCGCATCGGCGCCAACGCGCGCGGCATGGAAGCGAATCAGTCGCTTTGGGTCACGCGCCCATTGCGAACTCGTGCTTGCCCGGTTTACTCTACGGGCTTACGAGGGTTTGCTTGAGGCTCTTGGGTACGGCCTTGGGGTTTCAGGCAGAGTGTTACTAGTCACTGCGGTCAGAAAGGAGGGGCTGCCCAGCGCAAGCCAATGGTGCCCCTCACACCAGGTGCGATCGCCGGGTAGCGCGGGATTCCGATGGCGGAGAAAGGCACTACAAAAAAGGTCGGTCGGCTCATTCGCTCAGCGCGCATGCATCGCGGGTTGACGCAGAAGGATCTGGCCAAAAAGCTCGGAGTTCGTTCCGGAAGCTATGTGGGAATGCTCGAGTCGGGCTTGTGCAAAGGCATTGGCATCGGCAGGCTCGAAGAGATTGCCTCGTTTCTTCATGTGAGCGGCGTCGAGCGTTACCGCTGGTTCGCCGCCGCGGGGCACTTGCACCCTCCACTATTCGGGGCACTCATGAAGAGCCCGGAATTGTGGGACGAAGTCGTGCACCTGCTCGGTGGGCAACTACGCGGTCGGGTGCGCAAGAAGGCGCGAGCCTGAATCAAGCCGAGCGCCGACGGCGCTGGCTTAGCTCATTTCACCCGTAACCAGCGGCTCCGGCGGCGCGTGCGCCGCCGCCGGAAGGGGCTCGCATCTCCGCTTCGCACATGGAAGACTCGCGGCGATGTTTTGGCGAACGCTCCGGCTCCTGTGCGCATGTGGATTGTCGACAGCCAGCGTGCTGCCAGCCTGTGGCGGGAACGCTTCGAATCCGGGCCACGACGCTTCCGGTGGCGGTGGTGCCCATTCTGGCAGCGGCGGCGGCGGCTCCATCTCGAGAGCGGGAACCGCCGGTATGGCCACGGTCACCACGGTTCCCTGCGGCACGAAAACGTGTGCGGGCGTCGCGACGCCGGTTCGAGGTTTGTACATCCCTGGCTGTTGCTCGGATGCGGCGACCAACCACTGCGGTCTCGACTCGACCGCCCTGGCCACGTTCGGGGCCACGTTTGGCGAAGCCTGTCAGCCGCTCGCGCAGCCGGGCAGCAGGGACCCCAGCTGTCCTGACAGCCCATCCGCTCCGGTGGCAGATACCGGCGCTTCGATCGTCCTTCCTGGCTGTTGTCGCCCCAACCACACTTGCGGCTACCAGCTCGACACGGTGGGCGGCCTGCTGAGCGTTGGGCTCGGTTGCGTGGATGCTACGCCCTTCCTCGCTGGCGAGGCGCCACAGGCATGTGGCCAGGCAGGCGCAGCAGGCGCGGCAGGCGCGGCAGGCGCGGCAGGCGACTCCGGCTCCACGGCAGGTGCTGGCGGCGATGTCGCCGTTGTGAGCGCCGGTTCCGGCGGCGAGTCCGGCAGCGCGGGCGCGGGCGGTTGATCAGCGCTCAATTTGCCTGAAGTTCGCGGGCCTCCTTGCGCCCCTTGATCCGACGCAACCGAGCCTTACGTTGCTCGAGCACTGCTGAAGTGCCCGACCGGAGTAATCGCCGATGCGTATGGATCGTTTGACCAGCAAGAGTCAGGAAGCACTACAGAGCGCCGCAGCCAACGCAACTCGGCGCGGAAATCCAGAGCTCATTCCCGAGCATCTGTTGGTCGCCATCTTGGAACAAGAAGGCGGCGTTGGGGCAGCGCTGGCGCAACGCGCAGGGGCAGATCCCGCGGCTTTTGCCAAAGAGTTGAAGGTGCGCGTCGAAGGCTTGCCCAAAGTGAGCGGTGGTGCGGAGCCGAGTTTCGGTCGCCGCACGGTGCCGTTGATGAATCAAGCCGAGGATGAAGCCAAACGCCTGAAGGATGACTACGTGTCTGTCGAGCACTTCCTGCTGGCCGCAGTGAAGCACGACAAAGACGTACAAGCCGTAGCCGATCGACACAGCCTTTCGTACGACAAGCTGGTGCGTGCTTTGGCTGAAATTCGCGGCTCTCAGCGCGTGACGGATCAAAACCCCGAGGGCAAGTTCCAGGCGCTGGAGAAGTACACGCGCGATCTCACCGGCCTAGCCAAACGCGGCAAAATCGATCCCGTGATCGGCCGCGACGAAGAGATCCGGCGTGTGATGCAGGTGCTCTCGCGCCGCACCAAGAACAACCCAGTGCTGATCGGCGAACCCGGCGTGGGTAAGACCGCGATCGCCGAGGGCATCGCGCATCGCATCGCCAAGGGTGATGTGCCCGAGTCCTTGAAGGAGAAGCGCATTTTGGCGCTGGATTTGGCCAGCATGGTGGCCGGCTCCAAATTCCGAGGTGAGTTCGAAGACCGCCTGAAGGCGGTGTTGAAAGAGGTCGAAGCCTCGGCCGGCAACATCGTCCTGTTCATCGATGAGCTGCACACGCTGGTGGGCGCAGGCGCAGCCGAGGGCGCCATGGACGCAGCGAACATGCTCAAACCAGCGCTCGCGCGTGGAGAACTGCGCGCGATCGGCGCGACCACGCTCGATGAGTATCGCAAGCATATCGAGAAAGACGCCGCTTTGGAGCGGCGCTTCCAGCCGGTGATGGTCAGCGAGCCCACCGTAGAGGACACGATCGCCATCTTGCGCGGTTTGAAAGAGCGCTACGAGGTGCATCACGGCATTCAGATCACCGATTCCGCGTTGGTTGCTGCGGCCGTGCTGAGCCAGCGTTACATCGCCGATCGCTTCTTGCCGGACAAAGCCATCGATTTGGTCGATGAGGCCGCGAGCAAGATCAAAATGGAGATCGACAGCTTGCCGTTCGAAATCGATCAAGTGCAGCGCAAGCTGCTACAGCTTCGAATCGAAGAGCAGGCGCTCACGCGCGAGCGCGACAAGGGCAGCAAGGCGCGCCTGGAAGAGCTGCGCCGTGAAGTCGCCGAGTTGAACGAGCAGCGTGACGGCATGCGTGCTCAATGGCTGCGCGAGAAGGAAATCATCGAACGCTTGCGCAAGAACCAGGTCGAGCTCGAGGAGCTTCGGCAGCAGGCGGAGAACGCCCGGCGCGCGGGCGACCTCGGAAAGGCCGCTGAAATCCAGTACGGACGCATCCCCTCGCTCGACAAGGACTCAGAGCAGGACCGTGCTGAGCTCGCTCGCGTACAAGCCAACGGCTCGTACCTCAAGGAAGAGGTCAGCGAAGAAGACATTGCGGCGATCGTCTCGAAGTGGACCGGTGTGCCGGTCTCCAAGATGCTGGAGGGCGAGAAACAGAAGCTCATCCACATGGAGGAGAGCCTGCGCAAGCGCGTGATCGGCCAAGAGCCGGCCTTGCTGGCGGTCTCGAACGCGGTTCGCCGCTCGCGTGCGGGCTTGGGTGACGATAAGCGCCCGATCGGCTCATTTCTATTTTT
The DNA here is from genome assembly GCA_035273265.1 of Polyangiaceae bacterium. Taxonomy (GTDB): domain Bacteria; phylum Myxococcota_A; class Polyangia; order Polyangiales; family Polyangiaceae; genus PMG-095. The sequence goes on along the minus strand of DATEPG010000276.1, from coordinate 19,021 downwards.
GGGTCCAACGGGCGTGGGCAAGACCGAAACAGCTCGCGCCTTGGCCGAGTTCTTGTTCGACGACGAACGCGCGATGATTCGCATCGATATGAGCGAGTACATGGAGCGCCACGCCGTTTCGCGGCTGATCGGCGCGCCGCCCGGCTACGTCGGCTACGACGAAGGCGGGCAGCTGACCGAGCCGGTGCGCCGTCGGCCATATTCCGTGGTCTTGTTCGACGAGGTCGAGAAGGCTCATCCGGAGGTGTTCAACACGCTGCTCCAGTTGCTCGACGATGGGCGGCTGACGGACGGCCAAGGCCGCACCGTGGACTTCAAGAACACGGTCGTGATTTTGACCAGCAACATCGGGACCTCAGAGCTGGCAGCGATTGAAGATCGCCCGGGTCTCACCGCCGAGGAGCGCGAAAAGGCCAGCCAAAAGGCGGTTCAAGACGCATTGCACGCCCACTTTCGCCCGGAGTTCCTGAACCGTCTGGACGAAGTCGTGCTCTACCACCGGCTCGATCGCAGCGAGCTGCGACACATCGTCGAGATCCAACTGGGCTACCTGGTGAGCCGTTTGGCCAAGCGCGACCTCGGATTTCAGATCAGCGATGCGGCCAAGGAGTTCTTGGCCGAGGCCGGATGGGATCCGCAATTTGGCGCGCGGCCGCTCAAACGCGCCATTCAAAAGCTGGTCGAGGACTCACTGGCGCGCCGAGTGTTGGAAGGCGCGTTCGCCGCGGGCGAGGTGGTGTACGTGGACCACGACCCCGAGGCTTCGGCCCTGACCTTCACCAGTCGCCCCAAGGGCGCGCCGCCGCCCGAACCGCGGGTTCAGCGTAATGCTTCGTTGAACTGAGCCGCTCAGACGGCCGGCTCGTGTCCGCGCTTCGCCACTTGGCGCACCAGGCTCAGCCCGGCAAAGGCCGCTCGGCGGCGCACTTGTTCGCGGTTGCCCGAAAACACCACGCGCCGGTTGCTCACGCCGGCCGCCGTGGCGACCGCAAAGTGCACGAGCCCAACGGGTTTCTCGTCCGAGCCGCCCGTGGGGCCGGCAATGCCGGTCAGCGCAAGCGCAACGTCCGCACTGAAGGCGAGCCGCGCGCCCTCGGCCATGGCGCGCGCGACCTCGGCGCTGACCGCCCCGAAGCGCGCCAAAAGCACCGCTGGCACGCCCAATAGCGCGATTTTCGATTCATTCGAATAGGTGACGGCGCCCCCTCGAAACACCGCGCTCGAGCCAGAATGCGCCGTGAGCAGCTCCGAAACCAAGCCTCCGGTGCACGACTCCGCCAGCGCCAGAGTCAGTCCCTTCGCTTGTAGCAGCGTGCACACCGCTACCGGGAAGCGCGCCTTGCCCTCGCCGAAGATCACCTCGTCGCCCAGGCGCTCGCGCACCGCCGCCGCGCCGCGTTCGGCGCGCTCCTGCGCCAGCGCGACAGTCGCTGCGCGCGCCAACACTTTGACCTCGATTTCCGGCATCGTCGCTCGGTAACCGAGCAACACATCGAATTCCCCTTCGATCCCCGCTAAGCGATCGTTCACTTCACTCTCGGCCAAGCCCAGGGTGCGCAGCAATACTTGGAAGTGGCGGTCGCCGAGCAGCGGCAACATCGCGGGCTCGATGAACGACTCGAACATGGCCTTCATCTCGAAGGGTACGCCCGGCATGAAGTAGGCGAGAGCGCGGTTCAGCTTCAACTCGAAGCCGGGTGCGGTGCCGTTTGGGTTGGGTAAAATTCGGCTGCCGCGCGGAAAATCAGCCTGTTTAGCGTTAGAAGCTGCCATCTGACGACCGAAGCGCGAGAGCCGCTCCCGGATCGCTTCGAGCGAGGCTTCATCGCGTACCAGCGGGACCCCTGCCAAACGCGCCGCACATTCGGTGGTGATGTCGTCGGTGGTTGGGCCCAGGCCGCCCGTGCAAAGCACGACCTCGTGCGCCTGTGTGAGGCGCGTGAGCGTGGTCTCGATGCGCTCGCGATCATCGTCCACGCAGGCGATGTCCAGCACTTCGAAGCCGATCGTGGTCAGCGCCTCGGCGAGCCAGGTCGCGTTGCTGTTCTGAAGCTCACCGCGGGTGAGCTCGGTTCCAATGCACAAGATCGCGGCGGACATCAGCCAGGGATACCACGCACCTCCCAACGCCGTACACGTACAGGCTTTCGCTGGTCACCATGCCGGCTGGCGCGTCGGGACTATTGCGGGTTCGTGGCGCTATCAGCGGAGTATGCGCAGCGAAAGCCGACGTGGGCAGCTCGCGTTTGGCGGGGTTCGACCGCCCATGCCTTCAGGTCAGCCGCGAGTTCCGAGCGGTACGAGCCACCGCGGGCGGCGAACGAGCCGTCGCGCTCGAGTGTCCATTCGGCGACATTGCCCGAGAGATCGAGGACGCCCTCGGGGGTGGCTCCGTCCGGGCGCGCTCCCGCGAGATCCGGTCCACTGCCCGCGCGAGCGCACGGTCCGTTGACCAATCCGAAGCTGGCGCGGCGGCAGACCAGGCCCGTGTTGCCCCACGGATAGCGTCGACCTGCGCTGCCGGCGGCAGCGAACAACCATTCATCCGCGCTTGGCAGGCGCCCGGCGACCGATGCGCAGAACGCGTTTGCTTCACTCGGACTGACGTTGCGCACCGGGCGCCCCGGCTCCGAGTCGTCGGCGAGCTTCGGGCAAGCGCCGGTCGCCGAACAGATCCGGAAGCGCCCCACGGTGACCTCCGCGCGATCCAGAACGAACGCGGATACACTGACTTCGTGCACGGATTGCTCGGGGCCTTCCCAATCGGGCGCCGTGAAATGGCTGGTTCCAGCGGCGATCGCGATGCGCGCGTCGGGTAATGCGCAGCCGCCGGAGTCGTCTCTGAGCATCTCGCTCGCGCAGGCGCTGGCGACGCCCGTGCATTGGCCAATGCTGGTGAGCCCTTGGCCCACGCCGCAGCAGCGCGCCTCTTGAGCCACGAGGCCAGGCGGACAGCGCGCCGGCACGCGTCGTTCGGACTGGGCGAAGCGTACGCTGATGGCGATCGAGGCCAACGCCGCAACTGCGGCCGCTAGGGCGTAGTTGATGCGTGTGAGTCGGATTTTGCGCACGTCCGGGCCGGGCAAGATAACGCGAAACCGCACGCCGGATCAGCAAGGCCCTTCGAAATACGGCACATCACTCAGGAAAGAACGCTGATACGAGCCTGCCCGCAGCACCGAACGCATCTGCAGCGGGCCGTCCGGACCGAGCAGCAGCGAGCCGCCGGTGCCGTCGAAGTCCACGATCGCGCTGGGGCTGAGCCGGCGGTTGTCGATCGCCTCGAGCACGTGGCTCCGGCCACCCGGGCCTGCCTCCCACAGCACGCTCAGGCTGGCCGAGAAGCCTGCGCAGCCGGAGCCGGTTTCCACGCTCACGAACAGCAGCTCGGGTCGTCCAGGCAGCGCGAGTTTGGAGATGCTGCGCCGCACGTCGCGGTCGTCCCAAGCACCCTCCTGCTCCGGATGTTCGACCCGAAAGCGCGCCTGCAGCGCGGCGTAGGCGGGCAGGGCGCGGAATGCGGCCATCACTGCGGCGCCCGCTTCGGCGTCGGCCGGCTCAGGTGCGGCGATTGCGGGCGCTGGCAAGCTCGGGTCGACCGCGAGCAAAGCGCCCTTGCAGGGCGCCGAGAACTCCGCAATCAAGCTGCGCCCGCCGACAGCCGACAGCCGCCAAATCTCCTTGGCGATCATCTCGGGCGGCATCGCGGGTCCGTCGGCGCAACCTTCCCAATACTCGGCAGAGCGTGGATCGGGCGTGACTCGAGCGCGCATGGCGAAGCGCTGCAAGCGCGTTTCGCAGACGGCGCCGCTTGCGCCCAGCACTTTTACCGGACGTCCGAGCCAGCCTCGCAGCGCCTTGGGCAAGCGTGCGAGCACGACTGGGCGAGTAGCGCTGCCATCGTCCGCGAGCGTTGGCGGCCCTTCGGCCCAGCTCGGATCCGGAGTGGCATTGAGCAGCGCGCTGTTGGGATCAGCCAGCCAGAGCCCGGGCTCGGCCCGCAGTGGGCTGAGCGGTGCCGATTTTGGGGCGGTTTTCAGCGACGAAAGCGCGATCGGTGCAGGCCAAGCCGAGTCCTTTGCGCAGGCGCTGGTGCTAGCCACTGGCAGCGCACTCACGGTGGGGCGCGCGGACGCCGCGACGACTGCGCTTGGCGCCTGCTTTCCTGGCGGCGCCGGCTGCGAGCGGCAAGCCACGACTTGCGTCGTGAGCAGGCTGCACGCAAGTAAGCACTCAAGCTTCAACGCCGACCTCGACATCGACCGCTTCGCCGCGGATCAGCCGCTCCAAGCCGGGTTCGTCGATCACGCGCGCGCCGAACTTCTTGGCGGAGTCGGTCTTGGCCTTGCCGACCTTCTCACCGATCACCAGATACGTGGTGCCCTTCTTCACTTTGTCGTGCACCTCACCGCCGGCAGCGCGGATCGCGTCGTGCACGTCCTCACGTTTGCGCGAGAGCACGCCAGTGACACAGAACGAACAGCCGGAGAGCGGCCCGGTCGCCGCGGCGCGCGCCTTCGGTTGAGGCCTCGAGACCTGCAAACGCGCGAATTTTTCGAGCAGACGGCGGTTTTCCGGGTCTTCTAGGTATTGCCTGACGCTCTCGACCATCTTCGGTCCAAAGCCCGAGATCTGCGCCACGTGCTCGATCACGTGCTCGGAGCCCCAGGAGATCAAATTCTCCAGCGACTCCGCCGCCTCCGCCAACTGCTTGGCCGCGACTTGGCCGACGTGTTCGATGCCGATGCCGGTAAGCAAGCGGTCGAGCGGTTGCGTGCGCGATCGGTCGATCGACTGCACCACGTTCTCGGCGCTCTTTTTGCCCATGCGCTCGAGCGCCTCGATCTGCGGCACGGTCAATTCGTACAGGTCCGATACGTCCGCGATCAGCTTGCTCGAGATCAGCTGCTCGATCAGCGACTCACCCAAATGATCGATATCCATCGCGTAGCGACGTGAGAAGTGCAAAATGGCGCCCTTCACTTTGGCGGGGCAAACGCGGTTGGGGCAGCGGATCGCGACCTCTTCTTCGCTCACCACGACGGCCGTGCCGCAGCTCGGACAGAACTCGGGCATCCTCCACGGGAGTTCCGCGCCGGTGCGCGCGCTGGGGTCGACCGCGATCACCTGCGGGATGATTTCCCCGGCCTTTTCGATGCTGACCAAGTCGCCCACGCGCACGTCCAAGTGCTCGATGATCTCGGCGTTGTGCAGTGAAGCTCGTGACACCACCGTGCCCGCTAGTTGCGTCGGCTCCAGGTTCGCGACTGGTGTCAGCGCGCCGGTGCGTCCGACTTGCACCACGATCCCGAGCACGCGTGTATTTGCCCGCTCGGCGCCGAACTTGTAGGCGATCGCCCAACGCGGAAACTTGGCGGTCGCACCCAACACGTTCTGCGCCGAGAACGAGTTGACTTTGACTACGGCGCCATCGGTCTCGTACGGATAATCACGGCGCGCGCGATCGATGTCGGCGATCGCCGCGCGCACTTCCTCCGGGGTCTTGCACACGCGCTCCAAGCGATGCGTGGGCAGCCCAAATTCGGCAATCTTCGCCAGAGCTCCGGCATGGGTGGTCGCTAGATCCGCCCCCTCGACCACTTGCCAAACCATTACCCGCAGCTGGCGTTGCGCGACGATGCGCGGATCGAGCATGCGCAGCGAGCCAGAAGCGGCGTTGCGCGGATTGGCGAACGGCGCCTCGCCCGCGGCCACGCGCAGCTGGTTGATCTTGGCCAAATCACGGCGAAAGATCACGACTTCGGCGCGCAGCGTGAGCGGTCCCGAATAGGGAATGGTCAGCGGCAAAGAGCGAATCGTCTTCAGGTTGGTCGCGATGTCTTCACCGTGGAGCCCATCGCCGCGCGTCGAGCCGCCCACGAGCTGCCCATCCCGGTACAAGATCTCGACGCTGCCGCCGTCCAGCTTGGGCTCGACGCAAAATTCCGAGATCGCGCTGGCCGACAATCCAGCCAACACGCGCCGCTCGAATTCTGCCAGATCCGCATCGTTATAGGTGTTGTCGAGCGACATCATCGGCACCACGTGCGGTACCGTGCGTAAGTCCGTGCGCAGCTCGTCGCCCACGCGCTGCGTCGGGGAGGCGGCGGACTTGAGCACGGGGTGTTCGCTCTCCAGGGTGCGTAGCTCGGCGTACAGGGCGTCGTACTCGCGGTCGCTCAGCGATGGATCGTCGAGCACGTAGTAGCGGTAATCGTGGGCACGCACTTCTGCCACGAGTTGTGCGTGCCGCTCTTTCGCGCTGACGAGGGTGGTCACGGGTAGACCTGGGGCCAGAGCAAGGCCGGAGCGGGAAAAGTCACGCGCGGGAATTTGCCAAAGAACCAAGTCCTGGTCGACGCTTGAGTTTTAAACGTCCGGCCCTAGGAAAGTTATTCTAGGGTCCGACCCGAACCGAGCATGGCCAAGCCCGCAGTAGCCGAGAGTGAGGCGCAGCGCTTTCTGCGTGAAGGCAGCGGACCCTGGGCTGATCTCGCCCTCACTTTGCCGGTATTCGTCGGCTACCACCTGGGCGTGGTGTTCCTGCCCGTGCGAAACGCCGCTGATATCGTCACGCGCGAGCTCACGACGCTGGCCGAAAATAGCATCTGGCAATACCTCGGGCTCACCTTGGGCATCGGCGTGGCGTTCGCGGGCGTGCTCGTGATGCTGGGCCGCGGTCACACCCTGCGCGCCTCGCGCTTCGTGTTCGTGGGCATCGAGGGCATCCTGTATGCCATCGCCATGCGCCTGGCGGGGCAATACGTGGTCACGCAGCTGGCCCTGGTCGGCGGAGTTCCAGATGGCAGATTCAGCGCGTTGGTGATGTCGCTCGGCGCCGGCTTCTACGAAGAGATCGCGTTTCGAGTGGTGCTGTTCGGGCTGGGACTGCGCCTGGTGCTCGGTCTGATCGGCAGCGTATCGCGCGCCAAGCGCACGCTGGTCGCTCTCGGCTGGGCGCTGACGATCGCGTTCGTGTTCAGCGGTTGGCACTACGTGGGTGATTTGGGCGACCCGTTCGAGCTGCGCTCGTTCGTGTTCCGTAGCGTGTGCGGCCTGATCTTTACGGCCATCTACGCCTTCCGCGGCTTCGCTCCCGCGGTCTGGACGCACACGATCTACGACATGTGGGTGCTGCTGTGATCGCGATCGACTTGTTGTGTTGCTACGAGATAGAGCTGTCCAAATAGCGACTGCGAGCCGCGCGCGGCGCTCGAAAGCGCATCACCCGTTGTTCTCGTATCGGCGTCAGATCTTGCTGGCCAATACGAAATATTCCACGTTGCCCTTCGGTCCCGGCACGTCGGAGTCGGCGCCACCGTGGACGTCGAAGCCAGCTTCGCGGATGGCGGCCAGGACGTGTTCGATCGCCGCGCTGCGCACGGTCTGATCCCGGATCACGCCCCGGCTTTTGCGCGCCTCGTCGCGGCCCACCTCGAATTGCGGCTTGATCATCGCCAGTAGGCGCGCTCCGGGCGTCAGCCAGCTGGTGATCGCGGGCAATAGCTTTTCGAGGCTGATGAACGAGGCATCGACCACCACCAAGTCCAGGCGATCGGCGAACGCGTCGGGCGTCAAGTGGCGCGCGTTGGAACGATCCATCACCACCACGCGCGGGTCGCTCGCTAGCTTGTGCGCGAGTTGCCCGTGGCCGACGTCGATGGCGTACACCTTGCTCGCGCCGCGTTGCAGCAAGCAGTCGGTAAAGCCACCGGTAGACGCGCCCACGTCCGCGCAGATTGCGGCTTCGACTTGGCAGGCGAGGGCGTCGAGGGCGCCTTCCAACTTGTGCCCTCCGCGCGAGACGAAGCGCTCGGGTTCGCGCACGATGAGCTCGATGTTTGGATCGAGCTCGGTACCCGCTTTGTCGATCCGGCGATCGCCGGTGAATACTTTGCCGGCGAGGATGAGCGCTTGGGCTTGAGCGCGCGTGGGAGCGAGTTCGCGTTCCACGAGCAGGAGGTCGATACGTCGTTTGGCCGGCACGCAGGCACCGTAGCCTCAGCCGCTGTGACGCGTTGCGTTAGCGGATGGTTGCACCTGAAACCATCCGATTCACGACTTTGCTCGCGTGGCGCTCGCCCGACGCCAACAGGGCTTCGCCAGTTCGGAGCTGCCGAGAGGCCGCGGAAATGCGCGCGGCCTCTGACTTGCAGTGCGTTGGGCATGCGAGTCGATGGGGTGCTGCTCAGCGCGGTCGCTGCAGTCGCAGGTGGCGTGTGCGCGGTCTATCCCGTGCCCACGTTACTGTGTCTCCTGTCAGCGGGGCTGCTGCTGCGCTCGCAGGTCAGCCGGCGCGCAGGCGCGTGTGCGCTGCTCTTTTTCTTGCTCGGCGGAGCGCGCGGCTGGCAGGAAATTCGCCGCTTCGAAGCCATGCGCATCCAGCTGCGCGACGCGATCGGCCCGCCCAGCCGCTGTGATCTGAGCGCAATCGTCGCCGACTCGCCGGTCTGGTCCGACGGCAGCGCCAGCTTCGTGGCCGAGGTGACCCGAGCCGATTGCGAATCGAGGCACTTGCCCGTGCCCTTCCGGGCGCGCTTGCACGGCGGCCCAGATAGCCTGGCGCGCCAGGATCGCTTGCACGTGATCGCGGATCTCGCGCCCGTGCAGTTGTTTCGCAACTTGGACACGGCTGATCCGACGCCGGCGGCAGCGCGTCACGGGATCGTGCTCAGTGGCGGCGTGCTCGCGCTCGATGTGAGCGAGCGGCAGCTGAGTGTGCATTCGCTGATCGACCGCGCGCGCGCTCGCGCTCGTCGCCGGATCGCGCTCACATTTGCGCCTGCCGCCGCAGGCATGGCGCGAGCGCTCGTGCTCGGTGAAAGTGATCTCTTGCCGGAGGATGCGCAAGCGTTTCAGAAGAGCGGCCTTTCACACATGCTCGCAGTCAGCGGGACGCACCTGGTGTTCGCCGTCGTGGCTATCGTGCATGCGCTCACGTTCCTGCTCGCACGCGTGGAAAGGCTGGCTGCGCGCTGGGTAGTGGCGCGCTTCGCGAGCGGGGTTGGCCTGATACTCGCCCTGATTTACGCGGATTTTGCCGGCGGTAGCAGCTCGGCGTGGCGCGCCGCGTTCATGCTTTCGGTGGCCTTTGCTGCGCGCGCATTGGGGCGAAAGCCGCTGACCGTGCGCAGCTTCGGTTTGTCCGCGCTGGTCTTCGCGCTGCTCGATCCGCTGTGCGCGTTCGATTTGTCGTTCATGCTTTCGATCGCCGCGACCTCGGGCTTGATCTGGCTCGGCCAGCCGCTGTCTACTCGTTTCGAGCGTATCAGCTCGCGCCCGTTGCGCTTTCTGGCGGTCAGCTTCGGCACGACCCTGTCCGCGACCATTCCGTGTGCGCCGCTCTTGGCCCTGCTGGCGTCCGGCGTCACCTTGGCGGGCCTGGTCGCCAACGTGGTGGCGTCGCCGCTCGGTGAATCCGTGGCCTTGCCATTGTGCCTCGCGCACCTGCTTTTGGCTCCGATTCCGGCGCTAGAGCGCGGCGTCGCCTTGGTCGCCTCGGGCGCGCTGCTGGTCGTGAAGCGGATCGCCTGGCTGAGCGCGGACGCCAGCTTCCTGGGCTTGACGTTGCCCGAGCCTGGACGCTTTCAACTGAGCGTGATTGCGGTCTTCGTGGTTGGTTGCTGCGCACTGCGTGGTCGCGCCTTCCGCGCCGTCCGCGCGCGTGAGCGACGACGCTTGCTGCTCGCTTGGGGCGCTACCTCGCTGCTCGCATTCTGCGGGCTGGAGCTCGCGGCACGCTGGGCAGGCAAACCACTCGGCGTGATCCGCGCCAGCGCGCTGGATGTCGGTCAGGGAGACTCGAACCTGATCGATCTGCCGAACGGCGCCTGCGTCTTGATCGACGGCGGCGGCTTCGTTGGCAGTCCGGTGGATCCGGGCAAGGCCGTGGTCCTTCCCGTGTTGCGCGCGCGCCGTCGCAGCCGCGTCGATATCGCGCTACTCAGCCATCCCCACCCGGACCACTTCACCGGTCTGGCGAGTGCTCTCGAGCAGCTGGAGGTCGGTGAATTCTGGGATTCCGGCCAAGGCGAAGCCGAGGGTGCCGGACCGCTGTACGCGGAGCTGCTGCGCTCGCTGCGCGCCCGCGGCGTCCCGATTCTTCACCCTGAGGATTTGTGCGGAAAGCCGCGCAGCTTCGGCGGAGCGTGGCTGACCCTGCTCGGGCCCTGTCCGTCGTTTACGCCCGGGCGCGGAGCGAACGACAATTCACTCGTGATCTCGGTCTCTTACGGACAGCGTCGCTTTCTGTTCACGGGCGACGCCGAGCACGAGCAAGAGGCGGAGCTCGTCCAAACTCACGCGACCGAGCTGCGCGCGGACTACCTGAAGGTCGGCCACCACGGCAGCCGGACCTCGACCGGTGATGATTTCCTGTCGCGTGTCGCGCCTGCCCTCGCCACGCTCTCGTGTGGCGTCAGAAACCGCTTTGGGCACCCGCACGTGCCCACCGTACAGCGGCTCGCTGAACACGACGTTCGCACGCTGCGCCTGGATCGCAGCGGCTCGGTAGAAGTCACGAGCGACGGCGACTCACTCACGGCACGAGCCACGCGCCTGCCGCTGTGAGCCCACTTTCGCATGGCGCGGGCTGCGGCGAGGCGAGGTGTGGGCCAATTGCGCCGCTGAGAGCATGGGAGGTGCTTGCCGCGCGCGGCGGTCTACGGGACACTCGCCGCGTGCCTGCATTTTCACCGCCCGAAGTCCGACCGCTGATCAGTGCCGAGCGCATCGCACAGCGTGTTGCTGAACTCGCTGAGCAGATCACTCGTGATTATGCCGGCCGATCGCTGGTGCTGCTCAGTGTGCTCAAAGGTAGCTTCGTGTTCGCGGCTGATCTGGCGCGCGCCATCGATTTGCCGATCCGCGTGGAATTTCTCGGTGTTCGCAGCTACGGCGACGACACCAAGTCGAGCGGAGTCGTGCAGATCACCCAAGATCTGACGCGCCCTGTCACCGGTGACGACTTGGTGATCGTCGAAGATATCATTGATACCGGTCTGACCATCTCCTACTTGCGGGAGCAGCTGAGGGGACGCAATCCGGCGTCGGTGAAGGTGGCGGCACTTTTGCACAAGCCTGCGCGTATGCAGCGTGAGGTCGAGATCGACTACCTCGGTTTCACGATCGACGACGTGTTCGTGGTCGGCTATGGGCTCGACTACGCCGAGCGCTACCGCAACTTGCCCTATGTGGGCGTGTTGGACCCATCGCTCCCGGGATGCAGGTAGGCCAGCTGGCTTTGCTTTTGTTGATCGATTGCGTTGCCCAGGCACATGACACTGGGGTGATACACGCCGAGATCGGTCTTGGGGCTGCGAAACGAGCGCTGAAGCGCCTGAGAAAGGGGTTCGTCATCGCCACCCTGGCGGCGCTTGCGGCGTGCGGCGGTCGCGCGATCGAGGATTCTGGCTCTGGCGGCCCGGAACCGAGCGTACCCGTTGGCGGCGGTGCGGGCGGGGGCAGTACCGGCAAGTCGAACCCGAACGATCCGTTTCCCTCGGAGAAGCTTGGGACGTGCAAGCCCGGCTTCGAGCGCGATCAGTACCCCACGCGCCCGTGCCGCTGGATCACCGAGGCCGGCGTGTGCTTCGACGACACTGCCAGCGCCTGCGCCTGCATTTGTCCGAGAGATAGAAAGAGCCTGTGCGTCCACGGCTTCGACGACGGCCCCAATTCGGCCGAACTCATTTATTGCCTGTGAGTTCCGGCATGCGGTTACTCGCGCTCGTCGGACTTGGCCGGACGCTCGAGTGGCGCCGGTGCGTCAGCCTCCGGCTCGCCGCGCAGCCGGCGCAGGCGCTCGCCGATTGCCTTCTCTAGGCCCTGCTGGGTCGGCTCGTAAAAGCGCGCGCCCGCGATTTCGTCGGGTAGATAGGTCTCGCCTGGCACGAAGCTGCCGTCGCGATCGGGCGGGTATTGATAGCCTTGACCGTAGCCCTCGTCTTTCATCAGTCGCGTTACGGCATTGCGCAGCTTCTTCGGTACGGGAAGCGCGCCGTGTTCGTCGATCGCCGCGCGCGCCGCGCCGATCGCCCGCTTGACGGCGTTCGACTTGGGGCAACTCGCCAGGTACAGGCAGGCATGAGACAGCGGAAACATGCCTTCGGGCAGGCCCATGCGGCGAAAAGCGTTGTCGGCGTTGACGGCCACCTCGAGCGCGCGCGGATCGGCGTTGCCCACGTCTTCACTGGCGAAGATCATCAAGCGGCGCAGCAAGAACAAGGGATCGTCGCCGGCATCCAGCATGCGAAAGAGCCAATACAGGGCCGCGTCCGGATCGCTGCCGCGCAGTGACTTAATCAGCGCGCTGGTGACGTTGTAATGCTCTTCGCCGGATTTATCGTAGAGCAGTGTGCGCGCTTCACCTGCGCGTTCCACGGTGCTCGGATCCAGAGTGTCGCTGCCCTCGGCGAGTAGCGAGACCGCGACTTCGAGTAGGCCCAAGGCGCGGCGCGCGTCACCGCCAGCAACTTTGGCGATCGCCGCCAATGCTTCCGGCTCGGCCCGGATCCTGCGCTCGCCCAAGCCGCGCTCGGAATCGCGCAGCGCGCGCTCCAACAGCGCCACGATGTCCGGCTCCTTCAAGCCCTCCAGTCGGAACACGCGGCAGCGCGATAGAACCGCAGCATTCACGGAAAAAGACGGGTTTTCCGTGGTCGCACCGATCAAAGTCACGGTGCCGTTTTCGACGTGCGGCAAAAAAGCGTCTTGCTGACTACGGTTGAAGCGATGGATTTCGTCCACGAACAGCGTCGTGCCGCGTCCCTGGTACGAGCGCCGTTCGCGGGCGGCCTCGATGATCGTGCGCAACTCTTGCACGCCACCTAGTACCGCGCTGAACGCCACGAACTCGGTCTTCGTCATGCGCGAGATCACGTGCGCCAAAGAGGTCTTGCCCGAGCCGGGGGGGCCCCACAAAATCAACGACGGCACACGATCCCGTTCGATCGCTTCGCGCAACAAGCGCCCGCCGCGGAGCAGCGTGTCTTGGCCGAGCACTTCTTCCAGAGTGCGTGGCCGCATGCGTTCGGCGAGTGGCGCCGGTGGTGCAGCCAGGTGCCCGCGGCGGGCGGCGGCCTCGAGCAAGGTAGGGTCGCTCAGCGGAGGGCGAGCACCGCGGCGCGCCATGTTCAGCCCCCCGCCCGCGGACGCTCGCCGAAAATCGCCGTGCCCACGCGCACCAGGCTGGCTCCAGCGGCGATCGCGAAGGGCAAATCCGCGCTCATGCCCATGCTTAGCTCGGGCAAGCGCTGGACGCCGCCGTGCAGATCACGCAGTCGCCGCAATTGTTCGAAGTAGGCCAACGCGCCGCTCGGATCTTCGGTATGCGGCGGCACGCACATCAAGCCGAGCGAGCGCAGGTGTGGCGCTTCGTCCACAGCCTGCAGCACGGAAGTCAGCGCCTCCGGCGCGCAGCCGCTCTTCTGCACCTCACCGCCCACATTGACCTCGATCAGCACGGTCAAGCGCGACTCGCCCGCCAGGAACGCGCGCGCCTCAGTTCGTGAAACGGCGCTCGCGCGCTTGTCCAGCTCGCGCACCAGTTCGACCGAGTGCACGGTGTGGATCAGCGACGCCAATGGCACCACCGCGCGCGCCTTGTTGCGCTGCAAGTGGCCGATCATGTGCCAGCGCAGATCGCTCAGGTCTGAGAGCTCGGCCGCCTTCTGCTCCAGCTCTTGCACGTAATTTTCGCCGAAATCGCGCTGGCCTTCGGCGTACGCCGCGCGAATTGCGCTGGCTGGTTGCAACTTGGAGACCGCGATCAGACGCGCCGAATCGGCCGCGCGACCCGCGCTGGCCAAGGCCGCGGCGAGCTGCGCGCGCACTCGAGTCAGACCCAGGGCGATGTGCTCCACGATCGCCTCAGTTGGCTTGCTTTTTCAATTCGATGGCCGCGCTACGCACGCGCAAGCTATCTCCGCTGGAGGCTTCGATCGAACCTTTGAAGCCGTCACCGTCGCGCGTCGCGACCAGCACGCCATGCAGGCCGGCATCCTCCGTAGGCGAGAGCTGCACGCGTAGCGTGTCGTCTTCGACCTTACCGCGCACGTGGCCGGTGCCCAGCGCGCCTTCACTCGTACCATCGACGTGGCCATCGTCGTCGATGCGCAGATTGAGCTTGCCCGGACCTGTCGAAAGCTTCCCGTCGTCTTTCGTCCACTCCTTCAGCCCGCCGACCTTGATCTGGACTGCTGCCACCTTGGCCTCGTACTGGCCGACGAAACCGCCTACGAACCAGGCCTTGGCGGGCGAAGCGACGGCTGAGGGGGCACTGCTCACGGCCTTCGTGGCAGCCGAGGAGCTGGGCGCGGCTTCGCTCGCCGGGGCCTTACAGCTGGTCACACCCAACAGCACGCTGCAGGCGGCGACACTCAACGCGATTCGAACTTGATTCATGACCGAACGAGCTCCCGGATGCGCACGCCGAGCTCACCCTCCAAATTGACTAGTTCACCGCGTGCCACTTCACGCCCTGCGACACGTAGCACCACCGGCTCGGCGATACGGCGCCCGCTCTCGATCACGTCACCGGGGGCGAGCTCGGCCCACTCGCGTGCGGTCATGCTCACTGCTCCGACCTCGATCCGCACGACGACGGGTGAATCGAGCACTGCCTCGGTCAACGACGCTTCCGGTTTTTCTGGATCGGACATGAGCTCACCTGCGTCGGGCAAGAGCTGGACGCTGCCTCCCCGTAACACGATTTTGCCGTCACGCGACAGCGTGGCTGCGATGCCGCGATCCTGTCCGGGTGCCGCCAGCGCGACTGTCCCTGCCAAGCTCTCGTCGAGCCACGAACCGGCACCGGGGAACCAGGCATTTCCAGGCACGAAATCCAGCAACGCGGCGCGCTCCGCCAGGCTCCACCCGATCACGACCGGCAGTTCGATGGACAGCTCCCCTAGCTCTCGGAGCGTGGGTTCGCGCGGGTCGCGTGGCTGGGGCAGTTCCGAGAGCTCCAGCGCCAGAAGCACCTGATAGGCGGCGCCCCCAAGCAGCACTGTGGCTTCGACGAACACCTCGCTTGCCCGAGCTTTGGCTTCGCTGGGGTCGAGCAAGTGCAGCGCACCTCGGGCTCCGCAGCGCCGGGCCAGCTCCAAGACCAGCGCTTGCAGAGCGCCCGAAAGCGAATCGTCGAACGCGGTCTGGGGGCTGAGCGTGATCGGTCGTCGAAGCACTCGCGCCAGGAGATTCGCGGCCAGCTCGGGCTCGATCGCAAGTGAGCAGCACACACCAGTGTCGGCCAGCTCGAAGCCCAATTCGCTCAGCGGCCGGCGCCGGGGCGCCGCGCAAGCGACACGCTGGACGATGATCGCGACCTCGCTCTCGGTGAGCTCCGCAAGCGCCGCGCCGAGCCGCGCCGGATCGAGCACCGCCTGCACTTGGCGCCGCGCTCGGGCCGCACGCCGCGCAGTCGCTCGAGGCACACTCTCGAGGCTGTTCCAGGGGTAGGCGGTCACTCTCTGTGTGCTCATCGCTGGCGAATGGTAACCTGCGCCGCGGGGCCAGGGAGTTGATCAGCAGCAGCAACCGGTCGGCGTGACGGAGCTGCCCTTCGCGAATCAAAAATCGTGTTCGTGCGCGAACACGATTTCCGCACCGCGCGCGCCACCGGCGTCGGTCCAGGGCATCGATGCCGCCGCTAGCAAGCCGACCCTGTGGTGAATTTGTGCAATGAAATCAAGTTGTTGTGCTGTTTTCCACAGGCGCCCCACAGGGCTGTGGAAGGCTCGCGCATCGTCGCCGCCCGTGTAGCGGTGGCTGGGCCTGGCGTGCGAGGGGCGACGCGACGCGGGGTTCGGGGCGTCGCTGCTGCCCGGACCGCAGCGCAGGGGGCGTTCGGCCGCCGTGATATTCTGAGCAGATGCTCCAACGGCTGTGCTCTGCCGCACTACTCGCTTCCCTAGTCGTGGCCAGTCCGAATGCCGGAGCGGAGCCCGCAGCTTCCGGCAAGTCGGCGCTAGCCCCCGAGGTGCGTCGCGATCCACGTGGCATCCAGGGCATCAGCCCATTCAGCGAGGCGCTGAACCGCGGCGACAGTGCCCTGCTCGCGCGCGACTTCGAAGGAGCGATCGCCGCCTATCGCGACGCCATTTCGCGAGATGCGCGGAACGCGCTCGGCCAGTATCGCCTGGGCGAGGCGCAGCTGCTCAAAGGCGATCTCCACGAGGCCGAGCTTTCCTTCAGCGCTGGGCTGCGCTTCGTCAATCCAGCCAACCCGGGCCTGAAAGCCAAGTTGCAGTTTGCGTTGGCTGACCTGCGTGAACGGCAAAAGGCCTACGCAGAGGCGAGCGCCCAGTGGACCGAGTACGAGGCGTTCACGACCGAGCAGAACGACGCCCAGGGTTTCCCGGCCTCCGCCAGCGAGCGAAAGAAAGCGATCGAGGCTTGGAAGCAGCTCAGCGCTGATTCGCTCGAAGTAAAAGCCCGCATCGAAAAGGGCCTAAAGGCTGCGGACGAAGCGGTGCGCAAGAGCTCGAAATAGCGGAGCGGCGCGTTCTCCGCTCCGCCGCTCCGCCGCTTCGCCGCCCGCTGGCTAAGGCAGCTTCACTCGTACGCTCTGCGCGAGCGCGTCGTCCGCACGTCGGGCGAAGCTGAGAAAGCGTGGGTAGTCTTTGGGTTGCACGCGACCAGCCGGCAAATTGACGACCCGGATCAAGGACAGTTCGCCCGGCTTTGCCGTGTCGGCCACCTGCACCGAGCGATCACCGTCAGTGATCGTGGCCGGGACCAGATCGTTCGCGAGCAGCGCGCCGTTCGGCAAGATGAGCCGCAGATTGATTTCGCGGTGCGTGGCCTCGACCATGAGCAACGGAGTTTGACGCTGGGGCAACGCGGCGAGCTGACTGACACGCGGTCCGAAGGGCGGAGCAATCAGCAGCATGTTCCCCGACCGCTGCGCGAAGGCCGGTATTCTGGCCTTGGCACGAATCACCAGGGGGCTGTCTAGGTCGTCGAAGTGATCGAGCGCATAGCTCTTCAGTTCGAGGCCTCGCAGCTCGGGGCCGAGCAAGCGCGACTCGAGTACATCGCGCAGTTGCTCTTCCGGGATCTCGGCCAGGGCGTTTCTGAGGCCCATCGCATATTTGCCGAAAAAGCTCTGTTCGAGCTCGAGATCTGCGGAGCCATCCAGGTTCAGCTGGATCTTGCCGCCGTAACGCACGTTGTCCTGTGCGCCCGCGGTCGGTACTTTGGCTGCCACTGGCTTGTCTTCCGAGAGTACGTAGGCGGGCATGCCGCGCGCCTCCGCGGAGACATAGGCGAAGGGCGTGTACTTGCCGCCGAAGCTGAGCCAAACGGGCTCGTGATCCGCATTCACACGCAGCAGTGGCTGGGTGAACAGCGCGGCCTCCGAGAATGGCCCGCTGGGCGGTAGACTGAGTCGATTTTGCGCGACCGCGTAGTTCACCGGAATGCGCAGCGCGCGGCAGAGCGTGATGAAGCCGCGCCACTGATTGCCGTTTTTGCCAATCACCACCCGGCGGCCGTCGCTCTCTTCACCTTCTTGAACATTGGCCAGGATCCAGCGATAGAGCCGCTTGGCGCGTTCGGTACGGGAGCTCTCGGGCACGCCCTCCACGATCTGCTGCGCGATGCGCACGAGCCGGGGATCGACCGGCGACATATCTGCCACCGCGTCACTCATCGCGCGCAGGCTGTCGTTCAAGCTCACGCCCCAGCCGATCTGCACGCTGGGCAAAAACTCCGTGATCGGTGCGCCGAACGGCTCGACCGGTGCAGCGGGGCTATTTTGTACACGCCAACGTCGCACCACGAGTGGCCCATTGTCGGTCACTTCCGGCTGCGGAACGTCATTGCGCGTCTCGATCGAGAGCGGCTTGGCCTTTGGCGAAATCACGACCAGTTCGCTGCGCGCGTAGGCGATGTTCTCCTCGCGGAAGAACCAGCGCGGCCCGGAATAGTTGAGCCCCCGCTGTCCATCGCCCGGGTTGCTCTCGATGCGTTCGGTCTCGATGTAGTCGCCGACCTCGAGGTGCGGCATGGTCACCGTCTGCTTGCCCTCGATCAGTTCCGGTTCGAGGACCTTGCCGTCCTTCTTGATCACGCGCATGTGCAGCATCAGCCCGTTTTGCAGCTGTTGCTCGGCCATCGAGGTGATCGCTTCCGCGCTTTGCACACGGATCAGCTCGTGTTCGAGCATGCGGCTCGAGCCGTCGGCGTGCACCCAGAACGCGGCGTAGTCCAAAACGCGGGCTGCGGTGCCCGGCAGCACGGTGCCGGACTTCTCGTACTCGTCGATCAAAGGCTGAGTTTTCAGCCGATACGGCTCGAGCTCACTGGAGCCTTCGACCAGGTCCAGGGCTTGTTCGAGCGGACCGCTGGGCGCGCCGTTTTGCACGGCATCGATCAGCGCGCGGACCAGCGCCTCGTGTGAGCCGCTGGCGTAGCGCGCGTCTGCCAGATCCAGACGAGCGCGGGCGTTGCGGGGCTCCTTCTTGATCGCGGCCTCGAGCTTGTTCCAGCTCTCCTTCTCGTTGCCGGCGCGCACCATCACGTCGTAGATGCGCTCGGCGATGTCCTTGCGCTCGGGCCGGCGTGCGCCGATCCGCTTCAGCTCGGCCAGCACGGTCGGGTAATCTTGTTGGCTGAGCGCGCGGGCGAGCACGATCTCGCTGTCACGATCGAGCTTCTTGATGCGCTCGACCAAAGCGTCTGCGGTTTTGCTGTCGCCCACGGCATCGAACGCGGAAACTGCAGCAGTGAGCGCGTCCGGGTCGTCTGGAAAGCGCTTGGCGAGCTCGCGCACGCTGCTCGAGTTTTCCGAAGTCCAGCCGAGCTGATTGTACATACCGGCCAGCGCGGTCAGAACTTCCGGCACCTCTTGGAAAGTATCGACGAGCGTCGCGACGCGCCGCACGCCCTCGGTCATGCCGCTCTTCTCGGCCTCCCAGAGCGCGAGCGCGAGCTGCGAGTTCCACAGCTTGGCGTCCTTTCGAATCGCGCTTTCGCGCAGCGCGCGGGTAAGATCTCGGCGCTGGCTTTGGGCGAAGAT
>DATEPG010000275.1:0-5002 GCA_035273265.1 Polyangiaceae bacterium | reverse complement strand
CTGGCCAAGCAGGTTGGAGTCAGCCGATTTCAGGCTCTGCGTACGTTCAAGCGCCGCTATGGGCTACCCCCGCACACCTATCAGCTCAGCGTACGCCTGGCGTTCGCGCAGAAAGCGCTGCGCGAAGGCCTCCAACCGGCAGACGTTGCGGCTCAATATGGCTTCTTCGACCAAAGCCACCTGACGCGCCACTTCAAGCGTTTGTGGGGCCTGACTCCGGCACAGTACGCTCGACTGGGATCTGCTTGCGCTCGAGCCTGAAGGCGCGGTCTACGCGTCGGTGGCCAGATCGTCCCATGATTGATTCAAGTAACGAACCAGCCAATTGAGCGTTACAACACGCGATGCATGAAGCCGTGTGCGTCCGGAGCGGTTCCGTGTTGTACCGCGAGCAAAGCGTCACGCAGGCGGCGGGCGACCGGGCCGGCTTCGCCGTTGTTGACGAGCCAGCCTCCACCGTCGAACTTCACTTCGCCGACCGGGGTGATCACCGCGGCAGTACCGCAGGCGAACACTTCCGTGAGGACGCCGCTCTTCAGGTCGCGCTCCCAATCATCGATGCTGATCGTGGCTTCTTCCGCGATGTAGCCGAGATCTGCCGCGATCGTGAGCAGGCTGTCGCGCGTGATGCCGGCCAGCAAAGTGCCGGTGAGCTTGGGCGTGACGATGCGCGAGCGGCCACCGTCTCGGTAGACGAAGAACAAGTTCATGCCGCCCATCTCTTCGACGAAGCGCTTGTGGACCGAATCGAGCCAGACCACTTGCTGGCAGCCGGCGTCGAGAGCTTGCTGCTGAGCGATCAAGCTCGCAGCGTAGTTGCCGGCGCATTTGGCTTCACCCGTGCCGCCCGGAGCGGCACGCACGTACTCTTTGCTCAGCCAAACCGAGAGCGGTTTCACGCCCTGTGCGAAGTAGGCGCCCGAAGGCGACCCGAACAATAGGAAAAGATACTCTTTGGCCGGGCGCACACCGAGCGCGGCCTCGGTGGCAATCATCAGCGGGCGCAAATACAGGCTTTCACCCGCGTTCGGCGGCACCCATTCCCGCTCCTGGCGGATCAAAAGGTCGGCCGCGGCCACGAAACGCTCGATGGGCAGCGCGGGCATGGCCAAGCGGGCGGCGGAATTGTTGAAGCGCTGCGCGTTGGCCGCGGGTCGGAAGGTCGAGATCCCTCCGTCCGGCTGGCGATAAGCCTTGAAGCCCTCGAAAATAGCTTGCCCGTAGTGGAGCACGGAGGCAGCCGGATCGAGCGAAATCGGCGCGTACGGCGAGAGCAGGCCTTGACCCCAGCCCTCCGGCGCGCGGTAGCGGATGGTCACCATGTGTTCGGTGAACACGCGCCCAAAGCCGAGATCTTTCATCAGCTTTTCGCGCTCGGCGGCCGGCAGCGGGGAGGACGTCGGCTTGAGCTCGAAGCCAGGATCGGACGACATGCGGACTTTCATTGAGATACCACAGAAGCTACCCTCCGACAGCAGATGACACGCGCCATTCGCTTCACTCGAACCGGCGGTCCAGAGGTCCTGGAGCTCGAAGAGATAGCGCTGCCGGAACTCAAGCCGGGGGAAGCCCTGGTTCGTCAGCGCGCAATCGGCGTGAACTTCATCGATACCTACCAGCGCAGCGGGCTGTACCCGGTTCCCCTACCCTCCGGCCTGGGCTCCGAAGCCGCCGGCGTGGTGGAGCAGATCGGACCGGGGGTCACCTGTATCCGCGTGGGCGAACGGGTGGCGTACGCCGGAGCCGGCGCGCCGGCCGCCTACGCCGAGGCGCGCGTGGTGCCCGCCGATCGGCTGGTGCCACTGCCCGATGATATTTCCGACGATGTCGCCGCCGCGGTGTTGCTCAAGGGCATGACCGCGGAGTTCTTGATCCACCGCACGTTCCCGGTGGCGGCCGGTCAAACCGTGCTCTTTCACGCCGCCGCGGGCGGCGTCGGGTTGATCGCCTGTCAGTGGCTGAAAAAGCTCGGCGCGCGCGTGATCGGCACGGTCGGCTCGGACGCCAAGCGGGAGCTTTCGCTCGCTCACGGCTGCGAGCAGGTGATCGCGCTCGATCGCGAGAATTTCCCGGAGCGCGTGCGCGAGCTCAGCAACGGGCAGGGCGTGCCGGTGGTGTTCGATTCGATCGGCAAAGTCACGTTCTTGGGGTCCCTCAGCTGCCTCGAGCCGCGCGGCATGCTGGTCAGCTTCGGCAACGCCTCGGGCAAGCCCGAGCCCTTCGATCTAGGGCTGCTGGCCCAAAAAGGCTCATTGTACGTGACACGCCCCACGCTCTTTACGTACATCGCCACGCGTGAAGCCCTCCTGGCCAGCGCAAATTCGGTTTTTCAAGCGGTGCGTGACGGCTTGAAGGTCGAAATCGGTCAGCGTTTTCCGTTGGCCGAAGCCGCGGCCGCGCACCGCGCTCTCGAGAGCCGGAGCACCACGGGCAGTACCTTGCTCGAGCTTTGAGCGATGCGCACGAAGCCTTATCAGGCCGCGATCGCGTTGTTCGACGAAGTCGAACTGCTGGACGTCGCCGGTCCGATCAGCGTGCTGTCGAGCGCTGGGCGGCAATGGAACTTTCAGCCCTTCAAGATCGACTTGGTGGCAAACCGCCAAGGCCCGATCAGCACACGCAGCGCGCTCACGCTCGAGGCCAAGCACAGCGCGGCCGCGCACCCCGGCTGTGAGTGCTTGATCGTCCCTGGTGGCTATGGCGCCCGCCACGCTGGCGAAGATGCGGCGTTTCTAGCCTGGCTACGCCGAGCGGCGAGCGGCGCCGAGTTGGTGGCCGCGATCGGCAACGGGGTCTGGCTGCTCGCGCAAGCCGGGCTACTGGGCGAAACCGAGATCGCAGCCAGCCCGGGCCTGGCAACCGAGATCAGCCGGCTTTGCCCCAGCGCGCGCCCCAACTCGAAGGACGCCCTGTGCAGCTCTGGCAAATTTCTGAGCGCGCGCCAAAGCGCACTCGGGCTCGACCTGAGCTGCGAGATCGTCGCGCGCTGCTTCGGCAAGAAGCTCGCCTCGAGCTTATCGGCAGAGCTGGGCATCGACTGGAGCGGCGAACTCGGCGCGCTCGAAATCGTGCCGAGCCCGTTGCTGCCGAAGTGAGCAACCAACGTTGAGAGCGTGAATCCACCGCTCACTCGGTACAGGTCAGCAAACTGAGTTCAGCCGCCGTGCCCTTGGCGCGCGCGAGCAAAAGTTTGCCGTCGCGGGCCGCGATCAGATCGCCGCCGCGCACGACGCTGTCTGCCGCGAGTACGCTGCGCTGGCCAACCCGGCCGAAGAAGGTGGCGCCGTTTTCGCCTGCCGCAGTCAGCCACAGGACGTCCTTGCTGCTCGCGTCGTTCAGAAACGACGGGCTGCCGGGGCCGTTCGACTCACCGCTGAGCTCGACCTTCTCCAAGCTTCCGTCGAGCTTGACGTGAACCAGCTCGAGCGCCCCGCCAGCAGCACCGGGCGTCGTATCATCACCGCGGAAGCCGACGTACGCGCTGCCGTCCGCCGCTGCTGCGAGTTCGAAGCTCATCGGCCGCGCGCCGGGCCGGGTCACCACCAAGGCCGACGAGCTCGGCTTGCCCTGCGCGTCGAGCTTGGTCACCTCGATGCGGCGCGTACCGATGTCGAGCAGCGAGTCACCGTCTGCCAGGTCCGAGCCTGCGTCGCCAGGATGGGATTTGGGCTTGGGCTTGGGCGCATCGAGTGAGCGCGCCACTGCCAGCCAATAGCCGCCATTGCGCAACGCAAGCCGTGGCGAGTCGACATCCGCACCCAGCGCGCTGAGCGGCTCCGGCGTGAGCTTCAGCTGCAGATTGTTCGGATCGAGCAACACGCCGAAGACGCGGATCTTGCCGGACGCTTCAGCCGCGTAGGTCAACAGCGCGCGTTCGCCCGAGACCTCGAGCGCAAACGTCGAATCGCGCCGCACACCCGTGATTTCCGGACCCCAGTTCACTCGAGCGTCGCCGCGGGGATCGCGGACTACGCCCACGCGCAGCATGCCTCCGGCCGCGTCGGTATCCGGCGTCACCAGCACGAGATTCTTGCCGTGGCTGGCAAACAGCGGTGGATCCGGATCGCCGTGCACCACGCCCAGGTCGATCAGCTTGCCCGAAGCAGCGTCCGCGCCGACCACGGCGATCAAGGCATGGGTCTGCCCTTTCGTCGACCGAAGGGCAGTGAGAACGAAGCCCTCGGCATCTGCCCGCGCCGGTCCGAGCTCCACGGCGTAGGGGTCGGGGACCTCGTCTTCGTCATCGGGACCGCCATCCTCTGGGTCCGAAGCCGCGCCGCGCCGAGTCGCCAGCTCACCGATGCGGAACGGAGCCGGCTGCGGGAGCTCGCGACAGCGGGAGGGGACCGGCCCTGGAGACGGGGACGGGCTCGGCGGCGCCGTGTTCTCGCTGATTTCCGCGCCATCGCCGCGCATTTCCAGCTCGGCAGGAGGCGGCGGGGGGGGCTTCTTCTTGCAGCCCGCGAGTCCCACGCTGCAGAGTAGCAGGGCAAGCGATACCGATGCGCAGTGCGCCATGAAACGGGTCCGAGCTTTGGGCTGACCCAGGAGCCGCCAACGAGAGAGCCGTTTCTTGAGCATGCGCCAGCCATCGACTACTCGCGCCGCTAGCGCTCAGCAAGTATATGATTGACCGTACCCCTCCCCGAGCCTTCTTCTGTCGATGACGAAACGTGAACTGACCAGTCCGTACGAGCCGAACCCGGCGCTGCGCGCGGTGTACAAGCGGTTCTTCGATAAGATCCAAGTCGACGAGGCCTGGGTGCGCTCGGTGAAGGACCTGGCCTCCGAAGGCTCGATTGTCTACGTCCTGCGCAACCTCAATTTCATCGACTTTCTGGCGCTGGACTACCTGACCAAGTGTCACCGCCTGCCACAGGTCCGGTTCGTCAACGATCTCGGGCTGTGGATTCTGAACCCGATGGGTAAAGGTTGGTTGAACGCCATTCTACCGCCCAAGACCGTGTCGCGTTCGGTCGAATTGGAAGACGCCTTGGAGCGC
>DATEPG010000274.1:0-16756 GCA_035273265.1 Polyangiaceae bacterium | reverse complement strand
CGCTTCGCGGCGGCGGCGCGCTGGCATCGGTGCTCACGCCGTTGGTTCCCCTGAGCGTCGATCGCAAGCTGGGAGCCGTCGCGGAAGCGACGCTGGCGGCTCGCGATTGCCCCAACCCAGCCGCCAAGAAGTACATCGAGGAGCTCGCACAGCCGCTGCTCGACTCGGCCCGCCCGCTGCCGTTCGAGATCCGTTTTCGAGTCGTCGACGACTCGGCCGTCAATGCCTTCGCCTTGCCGGGCGGTTTCGTGGTCGTCAATCGTGGGCTGCTCGAAGCCGCGCAATCGGGCGAAGAAATCGCGGGTGTTCTCGGTCACGAAATTCAGCATGCCGTGCTGCGCCACGGCACGCGCCGCATGCTCCGCGACATGGGCGGAGCGCTCGCGTTGTCGCTCTTCTTCGGCGGTTCGGACTTGCAGGACTATGCCGCGGTGGGCTCGCGCCTGACAGGGCTCAAGTACGACCGAGCCGAGGAGAGTGAAGCCGATCAGCAAGGGGTGGCGCTCCTGCTACGTGCCCAGATCGATCCTTCGGGGCTCGCGCACTTCTTCGAACGCTTGAGCAAAGACGACCTACATCCGCCCGAGATCTTGTCGACACACCCGGATCCGGGCAATCGCGCACTGGAAATTCGCGCGGCGAAATTGCAGGGTGCGGCGCGCGTGCTACCTAAGCCTGGTGCCATTCGTTGCCAGGGTTAGCGGGGTTTTCGAGCAACAATCAGCATTTCGTTCTTGCTCTGGCCTTGCTTTGGTCGCTCAGTGCTTGCTCCAGCGCCAAGCCGTCCGCGGCGAACTCGCCAGGGCCCATGCGCGATGCGGCACTGAGTCCTGGGACTGAGCCTGTTGCCGAAGGGCCCGGCTTGCGATCTCCCGATCGGCCTCGTCCCCCCTCGCCGCGCCTGACTGCGCGGTGAGCACGCCCGCGGGCAAGTGCTACGCCTCGAGGAACAGGCTTGCGCAGCCATGCGCTGCCCGATCGATTGTAGTTACTTGTACGCGGGGGCGGGCGATGCCGCTGGCACCGTGGCATGCAATTGATGCGCTGGGCGCGTCTTCGCCCCCTTCGCTGGGACATCGAGCCGATTTCGAAAACGTGTTGGTTGCATCCTAGCCAGGCTGTTAGGGTCGTCGCATGCTCGTGAAGAAGCCCGTGCTCGTCCCTAGTTTGCTCGCGCTCTTGGTCGGCTCCGTGATGGTCAGCGTGACCGCTTGTGGCTCTGACGGCTCCTCGGCGGATCCCAGCGCTTCCGGGGCCGGGGGTTCGTCCGATTCCTCGGGTGGGACTGGCTCCGCAGGGCGCCCGAATTCACAGGGCGGTGCAAATTCATCCGGTGCATTCGGCGACGCGGGCTCGCTCGGCGACGCGGGCTCGCTCGGCAACGCAGGCTCATTCGGCAACGCAGGCTCATTCGGAGACGCAGGCTCATTCGGAGACGCAGGCGCCGCGGGTACGGGTACGGGTACGGCCGGAGCGCTCCCCGAAAGCACGTTCCTCTACGTTTACTCGGAGACGGCCGATAGCGACCTGC
Organism: Polyangiaceae bacterium; assembly: GCA_035273265.1. Classification (GTDB taxonomy): domain Bacteria; phylum Myxococcota_A; class Polyangia; order Polyangiales; family Polyangiaceae; genus PMG-095. The sequence continues at coordinate 15,225 of DATEPG010000274.1, read as the reverse complement.
TGATCGCGCGCGACCTCAAGACGCGCGAGGAGCGCGTAGTGACGGACTTACGCGGCGACGGCAGCGCCGGTTGGGAGATCTGGGGTCACAGCATCTCGCCGGATCGCCGCCGCATCGCGATCGCCTCACTCTACGACCCGACGAAGGCCGACGTCGACACTAAGCTGGCCACGCGACGGATTTGGACCTTTGCTACCGACGGTAGCGACTTCCAGCGCCTGACCCCAGTGTTCGACAACACGGGCGGGGGACGCACGAACTTCAGCATCGCCGTGCAGGACCCCGTATTTAGTGTCGACGGCAGCAGCGTAATCTATGACTTTGGCAACTGGTGGTACGAGGGAACCAAGCTGCAGGGTGGCTCGACCCCCTGGTTCGTCTCCACGGCCGGCGACCTTCCCGAGCCGTTCCCGACCATCGCCGGCTGCACGGTAATTGATCCGTCCGTCAATCCAGCCACGGGCGACGTCCTTTTCGTCCACAGCGTGTGCGTGAACCGAGCCGACGAAGGCATCTTTCTCTATCCGAAGTCGGGCGGCAGCGTGCCCACGAAGCTCGTAGGCCGTAGCTATGGCCCCGAGGGAGTCGATCCCAGTCTGGAGAAAGCCAGCTGGCTCGCCGACGGCAGCGGCTTCTTGTTCGTGGGCACGGTCGAAGTCACGCGCGGCACCGTAACGACCACGGCCAACTCGCTCTTGACGTTCGACATGACGAATGGCGAGATAGGAAAGTTTCTGATCCCCGAAGCCGAGACCAGCATACGCAACGCCACGGTCGCCCCGGACGGATCGGCCATCATCTATTGCCTGTACCACGACGACGTCTACGACCTGCACGCCATCGATCTGACTCTCGATCCACCGGAAGATGCGCCGATCACCGTGGACGGCAAGAGCTGCTCGCCCGGTTTCTGAAATCGCCGGCCGAGTTCGAGGGGGGGCCTCGAGGATGCGACCGTGAACCGCCCACCGAAGTGAGCGGGGCTCCGCCCGGCTAGCTCAGCGTAGTCCGCCGGAAACGAGCAGCGTTTCACCGCTCAGCCAGCGCGATTCCTTCGACGCCAAAAAGACCGCTACGTCTGCCACTTCTTCGGGCTGTCCGGCGCGCCCGAAGGGCGTTTGTGCGGCGATCGCTTTCTCCATATCGGAGCCGATGAAACCCGCGCTGCGGGAACCTTCCGTGTCGACCATACCTGGATTGATGGAGTTGACGCGTATTCGTCGCTGACCGAATTCGCGCGAGAGGACGCCAGTGATGGCGTCGACGGCGCCCTTGGTTGCGGTGTAGACGGCGCTGTTCGGCGGCGTCGTGCGACTGACGACGGAGCCAATATTGATCACGCTCCCGCCTTCAGGTAGGTGCTTGGCCGCGGCCTGAGTGACGAGCAACAGACCGAGCACGTTCGTGTTGAACTGCCGATGGAAGGTTTCTTCCGTGATTGCTTCGATCGGCGCAAATTCGTAGATGCCGGAATTGTTGACCAAAATGTCGAGGCGGCCGAACGCCTTCAGCGTCTCGTCAATCAACGCCTTCGCCTCGTCGGCCTTGGAAACGTCCGCCCTGATCGCGATCGCATTTCCACCTTTGCCCGTGATCGCTTCGACCACCTGGTCCGCACCAGATTTGCTGGAGGCGTAGTTCACGATCACCGAGGCCCCCTCAGCGCCCAGGGCGCGAGCGATGGCAGCCCCGATGCCTTTGGAAGCCCCTGTAACAATTGCCACTTTTCCGTCGAGCTTGCTCATGTTCGTTCCTTTTTCTTGCGCAGCCAGCGCAGCGCTTCGTTCGTTAGTTCTAAACTACGGAACAATTGAACTTCGTCAAGTGGGGGCGCCCTAGAACGGCCACGCGCCCGAGCACGCCGCTGTATCGAGGGAGGGCAGGCGTGTCCGCAGCGAAAAGAAACGCGCAACCGCGCAGACCACCGCGCCGACCCATTCCGTACAGCGCGCCCGTTTCAGCGCGGCCCCCACCCAGAGCCACCCGCTCGCAGCTGCGCAGTCGATCTCATGCCCACCCTCAACCCGAGCCCGACGCCGATGACCGAACCGAAACAACCGCACGCCTTGTTGTTCATTAAAACGTTCTCGGTGATCGAGCACGCGGCAGCCGAGCTTCGCGCGGTGTTGCCTGCGGAGCTCGTGGCACGCACGGACTTTTCAACGCTCAGGCTGTGTCCTGGCAGCTACGTCGACGAGGCGCTTTCGGGTTCCCAGTCCGACCTGCTATTTTCGGTACGAGTGTCGGGAAAGCCGGCATTGTTCTACGTCTTGTTCGAGCACCAAAGCAGCCCGGACAAGCTGATGCCGCTCAGGCTGATCGGCTACATCGTTCGCATCTTGGTGCGTTATGTAGAAGAGAAGAGTAGTCGTGACGTGCTGCCCTTGCCTGTGGTCATCCCCGTGGTTCTGCATCACGGGGAGGCAGGTTGGACAGCTGCGTCGCGACTCGAAGAGCTGTTCGACCCGCAGTTGGTCGAGGATGCGGGCCTCGGTGAGCTGATCCCACGCCTGCGCTTCGTGCTCGATGACCTACGGCACGTCACCGACGAAGAGCTCGAACGCCGCGCCCTCGGGCTGCTCCCCACACTGACCCTCTGGTTGTTTCGCGATGCCCGCAGCCCGACTCGGCTAGCGCGGTCGCTGGGGCGTTGGATAACCGCCATGGCCAAGCTTCGCGCCGCGCCCAACGGCCGAGAAGCATTCTGGACAATTTTTCGCTATATTGCCGTGGTTGCCGATGAATCGGTGGCCACAATCTTGAGCCAGGCGATGGAGGCCGCTCACCCCAACGACAAGGATGCCCAAATGACCACGCTAGCAGAAAAATGGACAGCGGAAGGCAAAGCGGAAGGCAAAGCGGAAGGCAAAGCGGACACCCTGCGCAAGCTGCTGACGCTCAGGTTCGGCGAGCTGAGCGAGGCAACCCAGCTGCGCATCGCGAGCGCGAGTGAAGTGCAGCTCGATCGCTGGGTCGAGCGTGTGCTGACTGCCGACACGCCCGACGCAGTGGTCGGGGCTGATTAGGGCCCCATTGGGCGCTCGCACGCCGCGAACATACCGAACAAATTGCTGGCGCGCGCTGGCGAATGAGCGTGACCAGAACGGTGAGAAACTCCGTGCTAGTTCGACGGTCCACGGCTGATTTCGCGCGGACTCATGTGCCTCATTGGGGCGCTTTGCCCGCCTCGGTGAGCGCCTTCACCGGCGATCCGCCGCGTGCGCAGGTCGGCATGCCTTGTGCTACGCACTGAAGCATGCTCACCCACATGAAAGCTCGTTGGCACGAGTTGAAGCACTGCGCTCCTGGCGAACGCTTCGAGAAGTTTCATGTTTCGCAGCAGCACCAGTCCCCATGGGTGCACTTCGCTTACACAGGAGCCGCAATCGCGCTCCTGCCGGTCGGCGTCCTGTTTGCGTTCATTCCGGGACCGGCCGTGTTGTTCTTTGCGCTGAGCGCGGCGCTGTTCGCGACGCAGTCGCTCTGGCTCGCTCGGCAGCTGGACCGCGCAGAGCTCGCGCTGCGCAACTTCTGGCTGAGCGTACGCCGCAAATTCCGTACACGGCGCAACAAGCCCGCGTAGAGGTCCGTGCGTCAGCTCGGGCGAGTGCAGAAACTCGGCGATGGCGTTGCGGCTATTCCCGTCTAGCCGCAGCGTTGAGGTCATGGTGCAGAGGTGGCGGATGCCGGCAACGCGGGCGCTGTCGCGAGCGCTGGGAAGATCGTCTTCCAGTCGTCCTTCATGCTTGCAACGACCCAACCTTTGGTTTTCGCCTCATCGAGCGCCTTGTCCAGCTTGCCGATGGATGAAGCTCGATCATAGGCCACTTCACGCTCGCCGTCGGTGTGGCGCACGAGCAGCATTAGGCGCGCTCCAGGGCCCGAGGCCGTCCATTCCAGCATCTGCTGATCGCCGTCCGAGTTGCCGAAGGCCGCGATCGGACGCCGGCCGATGTGCAGCTCGATGCCCACGGGTTTGCCGTCCTTGTCGTTGACGAAAGTCAGTGCTGGCTCGCGAACGATTTCGGCCTTTCCGTCGCGAAGCTCGAACTTCATCTTACCGGTAGTGCCGATGACCTGCTCGGGAGGGATCCCGTAGACCTTCTCCGTGATCACACGCATGAACTCCACGCCACCGCCCGAGGCGATGAATGTCTTGAAGCCGTTCGCTCGCAGAAACGCCAGCAACTCGAGCATGGGCTGGTAAACGCAATCGGTGTAGAGGCGCCCATTCTTCGGGTGCTTGGCCGTTTCGAACCAGCGCGTGACGATGCGCGAGAAATCATCGGTGGTCATGCCCGCGTGTGTCGCAAACGCCAGCTCGAGTAGACCCTTCTCGCCGCCTGCCAAAGCCGTCTTGAGATCGCCAGCCAATACCGACTTGAAAGGTTCCTTGTTCTTCCACTCTGGATGCTGAGGCGCGAGCTCACGCACGCGATCCAGGATGAAGGCAAATTGAATGTAGATGGGTTGCTCGGACCAGAGCGTGCCGTCATTGTCGAACGTGGCGATCCGCTCCGGGACGGGCACGAAATCTTTCCCGCCGGGTGTCGTGACGGCGGCGACGAACTTCAGGATGGCTTGCTTGGTTGCGCCGTCGTTCCAGGAGGGTAGCGGCTCGGCCGCTTGCGGGGCAGGGACGGGCGTGACGGAGGGTGCCGGCGCCGGTACCGCTACCTCGACGTTAGCGACGGAGGGCGTTGCCGCAGGCGGCGCAGTGGGACTCGCGCAAGCGCTGGCGAGCAGCAAGGCAGTCAACAGGCCGAGTTTTTTCGACGGACGCCACTGAAAGGACTCCGAGTATGCCAATCGTTCGTTCATTTCGTTCTCCCAATGCGGGCGAAGACTGGCTCGCCCAATTTCTGTCTTTCATTGACCGCGCCCGAAACGAGCGCGGTCAATGCATGCAACCGGAACTCAGCGCGAAGCGGGAGTCTGGAGCGTCTGCATCACTTGATCGATAGTGAAGCTCGCCGCCTTTTGGCGTGGCGGAAATTCTTTGAAGGTTTGCAAGAACTTGCCCACGTAGCCCTGGGCGGGCAGGAGCAAGAAGACGTGGTTGAGGTACCAGTCCCAATACGTGTTGGAAGTGACGTCCGCTCGCTCGTACGGGTCGGTGCGCAGATTGAAGAGCTTGGGAATGCGGAGGTTGGTGAAAGGCTCGCCCCAAACCAATAATGTACCCGGCTGGCGCTGCTCGGCAAAGACCACTTTCCAATTGTCGTAACGAAGCCCCGTCAGGTTCCCGTCGTCAGAGAAGTAAAAGAAGTCTTCGCGCGGCGCGGTCTTCGTTTGCCCGGTGAGATAGGGCAGGAAGTCGTGCCCGTCGAGGTGCACCTTGAAGTTCGTCTTGCCCGCCTGATAGCCCTTGGTCAGCTTCTGCGGCAGGTCCTTCACGCCAGCAGCAGAGAGCAGCGTCGGCATCCAGTCCATGTGTGACATGATGGTGTTGGAGACGGTGCCGGCCGGGATTTTGCCGGGCCAGCGAACCATCGCGGGAACGCGGTAAGCGCCCTCCCAATTGGAATTCTTCTCGTTACGGAAGGGCGTCATACCGGCGTCCGGCCACGAGTTCATGTGCGGGCCGTTGTCCGTGCTGTAAACGACGATGGTATTGCCTTTGAGGCCCAGCTGCTCGAGCTTCGCCAGCACCGTGCCCACGTTCTTGTCGTGGTCGATCATTGCGTCGTGGTACGGGCTCTGCCAACGGCCCGCTTGACCCGCGCTCTCGGCCTTCACATGAGTTCGAAAGTGCATGTGAGTGAAGTTGACCCACAGAAAAAACGGCTTGCCCGCCTTGCTGTTCTGTTCGATGAAAGCGGCCGAGCGGGTGGCCACGTCGTCATCGATCGTTTCCATTCGTTTTTTGGTGAGCGGGCCCGTGTCTTCGATCTTTCCGTTCGCGTAGCTGTGAATGACGCCGCGTGGGCCAAATTTCTTGCGAAACTCCGGACTCTTCGGATAGTCGGGCAGCTCCGGCTCTTCTTCCGCATTCAGGTGGTAGAGGTTGCCGTAGAACTCGTCGAAGCCGTGGTTCGAGGGTAGGAACTTGTCCTTGTCCCCGAGGTGGTTTTTCCCAAACTGACCTGTCGCATATCCGAGCGGCTTGAGCAGCTCGGCGATCGTGGGGTCCTTCTCGGACAGCCCGGCTTCCGCGCCCGGTAGGCCGACCTTGCTGAGCCCTGTGCGAAACACGCTTTGCCCGGTGATGAATGCCGAGCGCCCAGCCGTGCAGCTCTGCTCACCGTAGTAGTCGGTGAAGAGCAGGCCTTCTTTGGCAATGCTGTCGATGTTCGGCGTGGAGAAGCCCATCTGGCCTTTGGAATACGCGCTGACGTTGCTTTGCCCGATGTCATCGCCCCAAATGACGACGATGTTCGGCGGCTTGCCGCCTGCAGGCGTCGCATCGTCACCCGTCTTGGCCAACGCGGGCGCGGCCTCGAGTGAAGTCGGGTAATAGGAATCGAGCGGGGGGTGCGCGGCGCTCGCCAGAGCGGCTTCAGTCACCCCACTGCCAGCCGCCTCGGGGGCCGCTGCTGGCGCGGCCGAAGACGGTGCTACGGGCTGGGTCTGTGCGGCGCAGGCCGCCAAACCGAACACAATCAAGCTGGCTCCAACGAACCTGACTCGCGTTTTCAAGACCACATCACCCTCGTTACTGGACCTCATACCCGTTCCTTTCTCATCGAAACTCAGTACGAACCCCTGTTCGGTGGCTGGCCTCGCCTGAGGATGCGGTCGTACCGTCGATCCTGTTTACTGGCAAGAGCGTCACTCGCGCCGGCATTTGCTCGACGTTTGCAGATCGCGAGCTTCGCGCGATCGAAGTTACTGGTCTGTCGCTCCAGAAAATTAGGAAGCAACCATGGCCAGGTGGCGAAACACTTCAAAACCAATGAAAGAGTGGACGCCCGACCGCCAACCACGGCCAGGGGATCGCTGCGAAGATCAAGAGCAGTGCCAGTGCCACGCCCCATGCAACTCGCTGCTGACGGGTGCGCGCGGTGGGCGCCTTTTTCGCGTATCCCCAGGCGGCATGCGCTGCGATCAGCCCGAGGAACATCAGCGTGACGTGCTCGATCGCGAAGAAGCGCAAAGCGCTCACGTGCATGGCGGCTTTGAACTCACTGATCGTTTTCGGAACGATCGGACTGAGCACGAAGTAGAGCAAGAGCCCCAGAACCGCTTGCAGATCCAACGCCGAGAGGAACGTGAGAGTCAGTCGCTGATCCGTTTTTGTCCATCCTCGACCGGCGATGCGACCCTGAATGGTGACCGCGAGCGTCGCGACGGCAGTGGCCAGAACCAGCCACCGGTTCCAGGAATGCAAGATCAAGACTACCCCGTACATTTGCAGGGGTTTGTACCGTGACTGGGACGCATTGAGCAACGATTGGGCGGCTCGGCTCCGTATCCACGCGACTGGCGTCGCAGGTCGAGGCATGGAGGGCGGCCTGGAGCGCCTACTCGACACAACCTCGTCGTCGCGGCGAGCAACTGCTCGTCGGCCGGGTGCCGCGGCAGATTGAGCGGAGCGCCGGTCGTGGTGGCCAGCATCGGGGCTCGGCGCGTCACAACAGCCACGGTTTCCCGGCTTGTTGCGGCTCACGCGCTGGCGGGCCCCCCTCGGCGCTTCACTTCCCTCTGGTTGGCGACCATACTCGCAGGCTTCACCGTGTCGAACTCGCGCACTGAACCGTTCGGATCGCCACCGGCAACTCCCAGCCTCGACACGGAAAAGCTCGCGGGAGAGCCGACGAGTTCCGTGCCGAACGAGCTGTTGCACGCGGCGCTCGAGAGCATGGCAGATTCGGTGGTGATCACCGCCAGCGACGGTCGGGTGCTGTACGCGAATGGGGCAGCGCGGCGTTCACGGCCCGCGGAGATCACGAAGACGGATCGGGCCTTGGCAGGCTATGGCGTGTTCTTGGCCGACGGAGTGACCCCGCTTTCGGCCCAGGATACGCCAGCGACCCGCGCTCTGGCCGGTGAAGTGGTTCTCGACACCGAATTAATTCGCCGATTGCCGGGTTTGCCGGAGCAATCGTTTCGCGTGAACTCGTCGTTGATCCGGGATGATTCTGGGCAGATTGTGGCAACGGTCAGCGTCGGCCGCGAGAACACCCGAGCGCGCACCGTGCGTCAGGCGCTGGTGAACAGCGAAGCATTGTTTCGCACGGTCGTTCGTAACTTGCCCAACGGTGCGGTGCTGGTGTTCGATCATGATCTACGCTACTTGGTGGCGGACGGCGAAGCACTGCTCGAAAGTATCGGCTTTTCGAGTCACGCGCTGGTAGGCAAGACGCTCTCGGAGGTAGCGAAGCCGGAGCATCTCGAAGCCCTCGTGGCGCGCTATCGCGCTGCCTTGGCCGGCGAGAGCCAACGCTTCGAGGCGGTTCGAGGGCCAAAGACGTACGCGCTCGACATCGTGCCCGTGCGTGACGTCATCGGCGCAGTCACTGCCGGCGTGGTGCTGGTCTACGATGTGACGAGCCACAAGCAGACCGAGGCCGCGCTGCTCGAGCAGACCTTGCTCGTGAACGAGGAAGTGGCGAGCGTGGAGATCTTGCAGGAAATCGCCGCAGCAGCGAATTCCGCTCAAACGACGCAAGAGGCGTTTCAGATTTGCCTGCACCGGGTGTGCGCATTCATGGGCTGGCCGATCGGGCACGTTTACGTTCGGCACGGCGAAGTGCTGCGAACTTCTGGCTGGTGGAATGAGGGGTCGGCGCGCTTCGCGAACTTTCGCGAGCAGAGCGCCGCGCTCGAATTCGCGGCCGACGACGACATGATTGGTCAGGTGTTTGGTTCGGGGCTCGCGACCTGGCTCAGCGATCTGGAAAGTGAGAGCGCCTTCTTGCGCGCGCGCACGGCGAGGCAAGCCGGGATCCAGAGCGGCTTTGCCTTTCCGGTATTGATCGGCAGTGAAGTCGTGGCCGTGCTCGAGTTCTATTCGGAGCGCTGCGAAGAACCGGACCTCCGCCTTTTGACCTTGATGGGCAATATTGGCACCCAGCTCGGTCGAGTCGTGGAGCGGGAGCGAGCGCGGGCGGACACGCTCAAGTGGGCAGAAGAAATTCGGAGCCTGTCGATCCGGGACGAGCTGACCGGACTGTACAATCGCCGCGGTTTTCTCGAACTCGCGCGGCACGTGATCCAACAAACGGATCGTGCGAAGAGCTCCGCGTTGTTGTTCTTCCTGGATCTGAACGGCATGAAGCAAATCAACGATCAGCTCGGGCACGAACAGGGCGACCACGCGCTCTGCAATACTGCCGGCGTGCTCACCGCGACCTTCCGCGCGTCGGACGTCTTGGCTCGTCTGGGCGGTGATGAGTTCGTCGCGCTCCTGCCCGAAGCGAGCGCCGAGCAGCTCGACCTGTTCGCCGCGCGCATCCAATCGGAAATTTCGCTACGCAACCAAAGGCCAGATCAGAGCTACCGCCTGTCCGTCAGTGTCGGCGGCACGTTGTACGACTCGTCCCAACCGGAGAGCATCGAGGCTTTGCTGGTCAAGGCCGATGCACTGATGTACGAGCAAAAACGGGCGCGCAAAGCCGGGGAGGGCTCCGCGCGCTGACGCTCAGTCGGTCTCGTCGGCGGTCAAGTCGATCGGCTTGCCATCGAGAGCGGGCGCGCGAAAATGCAAAGCGCGCTCGACGCCGCGGATCACGCGCTCCGAAGCTCGCCCTACCTCGCCGGCAGCGAGTTCTCGCTCGCCGACATTCACTTCATGCCCTACCTCGAGTATCTCGAAAAGACCGGTCTGGTCGCTGCCGTCAAGCAACGTTCGAACCTCGCGGCTTGGTGGCAGCGCGTCAGTCGCCGTCCAAGCTGGCAAAAAGTCGCCTGAGTCACAGCTGCCACGTTTGATTGGGTTACGCGCCCGTCCCAGCGCGCCACAGGGAGAAATCCACGAGTCCCGAGCAGTTCGCAGGCGCCCGCGACGCCGAAGGCTGAGATGCGACACGACGTGGCGCGTGACCATCCACAAACAGACGAACAGACAGACGCGAATGAGGGGAACTACAGCACGAGGCCGGTGCTGAGCTGCAAGCCCAGGTCGAGCCAATGATTCTCCAGGTCCATTGCCCGGCGAGTTGCCATGTCGAAGCTGAGCCGGGCGTCGAACACCCGCCACGAGAGCGCGTCACTGATCGCAAGCTCGTAGCCGCCACCCGCGAACAACCCGAAGCGAACGAAGCTCCCCCCATACTGCTGCTTTCCGAAGGTTGCACCCACCGGTGAGCCTCCAAAGCGCAGGTAGCCGCCGTCGAAGAGGCTGTCCTCGTTGCCGAGCGGAATCAGAAATGACATCGGAAACGTCCAATCGAAGGCGTGCGTGTCTCCGCCATAGAGCAGCTGCGTCTCCATCTCGAAGGTGAGCGCATCGAAGCGAAAGGAAACTGCCACGCAGCCTCCGGCCTTGATGCCAGACCAGACGCCGATGCGTACCGCGGGGCAGCCGGTGACGCCCACGCCGAAGCGACCGCGATAGCCGCGGTATCGCCGTCGGCCTCCGCCGGAGTGTTCCTGTGGCGGCGCACTTCCACCGGCATTGGCATTGGCATTGGCATTGGCATTGGCATTGGCATTGGCATTGGCATTGGCATTGGCCTGCCCGGAGGCATTGGCCCCGCCAGGCCCGACTTGGCCCTGCGCGCTCCCTCCGACGTGAACGCCGCCCTTGGCGTCCACGGACGCGCACAGGTTTGTTCCGGGCACGCACACCGGAGGCCGCACGAATTGTGCCGCGCTCACCCGCGAATAGCCCAATGCGCCGAGCGTGATCCCGACCTGGAGCAACGCGAGAGAAGCGTGCTGTGTCACCGCTGATCCCGGTCGCAGGCAAGAGAGCCCATCGTTCGAGCTTTGCACGGATCGCCAGCAGCTGGCTACTTTCGCGCCGCGAACGCGACTGGCGCAACCCGCAATCCTGCAGGCGAGCGCTGCGTTCCGGGAGCTGCGCCCGCGCGTTTTCAGCTACCGCGGGGCTCATGGTCCCACCGCTGCCGATCTCGCTACTTACTGGTGAGCACGGACGCGAAGCTCGTCAGCGTCGAGGGATCGGACGTCGCTTTGGCGGCCTGGCGCAAGCGCGCCGAGCCCGACCCGTTGATCGGGGCTGCGCTAGCGCTGGGCCCCGCGGCACACTCGCGCTGAGAGATAGTCATGATCTCGGATTTGCACCGCGGAGCAAGCGCGCCTGGGTTGCTAAGAGTAGAACGGAGTGATGCCGAACTGGAATTGGCTGTGTCTGATCACACTGCTTGGTTGCCAATCCGGGAACAAGAGCGCGACGCGGTCGGAGCCGGTTGTGCCTCGGCTCGCTCCTGATCGCGCTCAGGCGGGCAGGGCCCCGGCCAAGAGTGAACCGGGCGTCACGAGTCAGTGCAGCAACTACGCGACCACGACCCAAGGTCCGTTCCACTATCAAAACAACATGTGGGCGCAAGGCAAAGCCATGGGCGCATTCGAACAGTGCGTCGTTGCTCGCCAGGTCGCTGGCAAGACACAGCTCGGGTGGACCTGGAATTGGCCCGGCTACGAGGCGCTCGGGTTCGGCTATCCGGAGATCATCTTCGGCTGGAAGCCTTGGTCGGCGCGATCGACGACCTCCGCGCTGCCGCTTCGAATTTCCGAGCTTCGAGCGCTCACGGTGCGCTACGCCGTGGCCAGTCAGTTTACCGGCAAAGCCGCGCTCTCGCTCACGATCTTCGTGACGGATTCGAGTCGGACCTCGGCCGCGAATCCGCTAGCGATCGTCGACGAGCTGGTCCTTTGGCTCGACTACCCGGAGCGGGCAGTGCCAGTCGGAACGCGCGTCGCCCTGTTCGAAGTCGCCGGCAGGGGCTACGAGCTCTGGCACACGCCCCAACACGGCGATCGAGGGGATGGAACGGGTTGGGAGCTGTACTATCTGAAGGGGCCCAATCACCAACTTCACGGGGCGATTCAGCTCCAGCCGCTGCTCGAGTGGCTGCTCCAGCAAAAGCTCATTCGCGGCGATCGCTTCGTCGCCAGCGTCGAACTCGGAAACGAGCTCATGGGCGGTAGCGGCACCACCTGGGTGGAAGACTTCGACGTGGTCGTGAACCCTGCCGGCTGAACGAGTCTACGGCGTTGACGCTCGCCCGCTATGGCTTGTGCGTGCCGGAATTCGAGTTTGATTTCGCTACCGGATCCCGTAATCCGAGGCCATCTTCTCATACAGCGCCATCAACTCCGGGACGGCGACGAATCGATTCCAAGCACCGTTGGTCGTGAACAGCGGGTGATTGGGGTGCGTGTCGTAAGCGCGCGTGGGGTCCCAGTTGAAGGTGCCGAGCCCGCGGTGGTTCGGCAAGTTGAACATCGTGTCGTTCGCCGCGCGTTGCTGCGCGGAATACTCGGCGATGATGAACTTCAAATTGGGGTACTTCGCAGCCAAATCCGTGAACGTGGCTTGCCACTCGGCGGGGGTGCCCTGGTAACCGGTCACACCGTTGGGTGCCGTCGCGTAGCAGGACTGGCCCAAGATATCGAACGTAACGCCGGCCGCGAGGACGCCGTCCAGCCACCACTGAGAAGTCGCAAGGTTGTTGCACTTCTCGATGTGCAAGAGAATTTGAATGCCGGGATCTACTTCGCGCACGGCGCGAATGCCGGCTTTGAGCAGGGTGGCCAGGTTACCGAAGTTGGAGCCCGACGCACGCCCCACGTCCCACAACATACCATTGGTGATCTCGTTGCCGATTTGTACGATGTCCGGCATCGCCGAAGCCGCCTTCAGCTGGCTCACCGCGTCCTTCGTGTAGTCGTAGACTCGAGTTTCGAGGGCGGCGAGTGACAGGTTGGCCCACGCCGCGGGTGGCTTTTGCGCGCCTGGATTGGTCCAGGTGTCAGCGTAGTGCAGATCGAGCAGAAATCCCAAGCCGATGCTCTTGACACGCTTGGCCAAGGTGATGGTGTGCGCCAAATCGCGGAACGGTTGCGGCATGCTCGCGGCGTAGCCGCCGGCAGCGCCCGGGTTCACGAATGTGTCGATGCGGATGAAGTTGAAGCCGTGATCCTTGAGCAACGCCTCGATCGATTTCGGCTGCCCGGCGTCGGTGTAGGTCGCGCCCCAGTGTTCGTCTTCCATCGTGATGGTGACGTCCGCACCCAGGATGAACGGCGGCTTGTACACGCCGCTGGTTCCGCCCGTGGCCACGGCGCCGCCGGTTGCAGGTGCGCCGCTCGTGGCCGCTAGGCCGCCGGCACTCCCCGAAACACCACCGCTCGAGTTGGCGCCGGATGCGGCCGGACTGCCGGCGAAGGTGCCTCCGCTCGCGTCACCGCTGCTGCCAGCGATCGGCTGCATGGTAGTGCCGCCCGCGCTCGTCCCGCCGGAGTTGGGCGCATCACCGCCGGATGAGCCGCCTCGAGCGAGAGACCCCGCCGCGCCGCTCAGTCCGTTGGCACCCCCGGTTGCGCCGCCCGTGCTCTGGCTAGAGCAGCTCGAGCTGGCGACGATCAGCAGCGCCGAGGCAAACCAGCCGGCACGGGCCGCGGGACGAAAAACTCGGATGCGCGGGGCGCTAGCGAGGAGCATGCCGGAACTGTGACATCGACCGGCGCGTGATGGCCTCAAAAATCGCTGTTCGCCGCATGCGGTACCCGAAAACGCGCCGTAGCTGCCAGGTCACGCCTACGCCGCAGCGGGGACTCGGGCGACGGCTTCGATTTCTATCAGTGTATCGGGCGTCGCCAACGATGCGACGCCAATTCCGGTCAGCGCCGGACGCACGGCGCCAAAGAAGGCTGCCAGCAAGGGCCCGCATTCCGGCAAATGCTCGGCAATTTCACCGCGCACGTAGACACGCACCGAAAGCACGTCGCTGACGGCGCAGCCCGCCGCAGCGAGCACCGTCGAGAGGTTCGCGAGCGCGATGCTCGTCTGCTCGCCATAACCTCGGCCCTGGACCCGACCGTTCACGTCCCACGCGACTTGCCCGGAGACGAACACGAGACCACTGTGGGGGTCGATCGTGGCCTGAGACATGCCAAAAGCCGCTGGATCGTAAAGTTGGTCGGGATTGAGCCGCTGAGTTTTCATGTGCCGCGCTCCATTGGTTCAACTGTTGAACTAATAGCTAGTCCCTGGCCGGCTCTTCGTCAACCGTGTCCGGTCACTTCGGATGGTCGAGCGCGGCGGCGGCGTCGAGGCATGCCTGCGTGAGCTGAGCCGTCGCCTCAGCGCCGAGCGCACGGCGTAGGGCGTGCTCGACTTTCTGAGCAGCGGCCTTGGCCACGCCGTAGCGGCGTAGCCCGAGCTTGCTGGCGGACATCACGCGCGCTCGCTGATCGTCCTGGCTCGAGGAGAGCTCGATGAGCCCTTCTCGTAGCATCGCGCGCGTGATGTAGGAGATGTTCGACTTGACGCAGCGTTGCTGCGCCGCGAGCGTACCGAGCTTCATCGGCCCGTCTTCGATCAACATGAACAGCACGTTGAACTGTGTGGCCGTCAGGCCCGCGGCGGAAAGGATTGGCGCCAAGCGCTCGGAGAGCGCGTTCGCGAGCTCTTCGGCGGCGTACATGAACGGCAGCGACCGTGACATTTCTTCAGATGTACACGAATAACCTTCTGCCCACGCAACTTTCGCGTGCTAGCGCGCCTTCAGCGACTCACCGAACGAGCTGCTCGACCAGGCAGCGTTTGGCGCGACAGTGGCTGATGAACCCTTCCGGAATGCCGCCCACGCAAGCCGGGCAAGGCACGGGCTTACCACCGCAAAACGCCGTGATTGGGTCGAGCTTGCGGTTATAGGCAATCGGATCCCCAGAATTTCCGCAGCCTTCGCAACAAGCGGCTGTATTGCGCAAACCGCAGTCGTCGTCGGCTGCACATTCGGTGAGCGTGGTCTCACGGATGTCGATGACCGTGCAACGGTGCTCGACGCAGCCGGGGATGAAATAGCGACTCGTGCTCTGGTTCGGCGCGACCGGCGGGCAGGCTCCGCAAAGAACAGTGCAGATTGGCGAGGGCGCCGAGTGGTTGACCGCAATCAAGCTGCGCGCGGCGATGGGTTCACAGTCACCGCAACAGCTCGGGCTTCGCAACTCGCAGTCGGTCGGCTCGTTGCAGGTGGTGTGTGGATCTGCGCTGAGTTTGCAGGCGGTCGCGCATTCTTCGAACGTGTCGAACAGGTTCGCGTTGCCGCCGCAGCCGCCGTACGTGCGCAGCTCGCACACCCCGCTCGCGGG